>CAZUCH010000022.1:7142-15684 GCA_964619045.1 uncultured Planctomycetales bacterium
CGCGGACGACCAGACTGAGTCGTCGGCCTTCGTCCCAGACGAGCCCGCGCCGGCGAAGCTCGAGCCCAAGCAACCTGCCGACCAGGTTCCGAGTGTGGCCGGCCCGGCGGAGCCGGCCGAGATTGCGTTGAGTGATGAGACGGTCGAGTGGCCGACCGACAAGGTCGATCCGGTCGTCTTGGCGTTTCACGACCGTTACGCGGCGATCTGCGAGCAATACCGCTCGATTCGCGCCCGGCTGTTGACGATGAACTCGGCCCACAAGCCTCAGATGCTCGTCATCACCAGTGCCATTCCCGAAGAGGGGAAGAGCGTATCCACGGTGAATCTCGGGCTGATCATGGCCGAGGGGGGCGAGCACCGCATCCTGATTATCGACGCCGACTTCCGGCGACCGTCTATTCCGCGCATGTTGGGATTGGACGACCACACCGGTCTGGCCGACGTGCTGCGCGGAGACGTCGGCCTCGACCAGGCCATACAGCCTACGCCGTTCCCGAACCTCAAGTTGCTTTCGGCGGGGAAAGTGCGTGACACCTCGCACAGCGAGTTGCTGGGCGGCCCGAACACGGAAGCAGTGCTGGACGAGCTGCGTCACCAGTTCGATTACACGTTCGTCGACACGCCGCCGGTTACCACGGTTTCCGACGTGTGTCTGTTGGCCCCGTACTGCGACGGCGCGATCATTGTCGTACAGATGCGTCGGACGCCGGAGCCGACCGTGCAGCAGGCCATCCGCACACTCCAGGCCAACAATGTCAAGGTGGTGGGCTCCATACTCTCGAAGTCCCGCGATCGTGGTTCGGGTTACTATGCCAGCTACTACTCGTCCTATTACTACCGCTAGGATGACGGGGAACCGATCGGCAACCGAGCCCGCCGGCGTGGATGTGGTACCGGCTGACGCCGGTCCCGCGACCGATGCCTGGGCCGCGTATGTCGACGCCAATCACACCGCCAGTCTCTTCCATCACCCGGATTGGTGTGCGGCAGTTGCCCGCGTCTTCGGCCATCGCGCCCTGCACCTGATGGCCGTACGGGCCGGCCGCGTCGTCGGAGTGCTGCCGCTGATGGAAGTCAACAGTTGGATCGGCGGCCGCCTGCACGTCAGCGTGCCCTACGGAACATATGGCGGCATTGTCGCCGACGACCAGGACGCCGTCGACGCACTCGCGACGGCGGCAGCCCGGCAGGCGCGCCGGCGACGCGCCCGCGTGCTCGATTTGCGGTCCGCCACCGCGATGGTCTCCGACTTCGAGCCGGTCGAGGGCTACCTGTCATTCGCTCGCGACTTGCCGCTGCACCCCAACGACGTGCCGGCGTTCCTGCCCAAGCGCGCCCGGGCGGCGGCGCGCCACGCGCGCGACCGCGACGGCGTCACCATCCGACACGACAACGCCCAGGCCCGCGTGGTTTGGGATCTCTACTGCCGCAGCATGCGCCGCATCGCCTCGGTTACTTATCCCTACCGCTTCTTCGCCGACTTGATTGCTCGGTTGGGGCGACGTGCGTGGGTTAGCGTGGCCTATCTGGACGAGCGCCCGGTGGCCGGCACGATCAGCTTCGTCTTCCGCGATACGGTCATGCCATACATCCTGGGGGCCGACGAACGTATAACCTGCAACGGCGCCGCCAACCTGCTGTACTGGTCGGTCATGGAACGCGCCGTGCGGGCCGGCATTCACCGCTTCGATTATGGCCGTAGCCGGGCTGACAACCGTGGGGCGGTCGGATTCAAGAAAAACCAGGGTTTCGAGGGGCGGCCGCTGGGCTATCAGCGCTATGTGCCGCCCGGGCAGTGTGCGCCGGACCTTAAGCCGTCAAACCCGCGCTTCGCCCTCGTTCGGCGAGTGTGGCGCCGGCTGCCGCTGCCGGTCAGCAGCACGTTGGGCGGTTGGCTGGCACGGTCGATTCCGGGCTAGCGGTCGGCCGCCACCGGCCCGCTCGCTTCCGCTCGAGGTTCTGATTGGGCGCGGTGTCCGGCGTCTTTCGCAGGAGGTGATGTTCGCGTGATTTGCGGGCGCAACATAGTGTGTATCGCCAGCAGTTGGTTCGACCACCCGACCAGCAAGCACCACGTCATGCGCCTGCTGTCCGAGCACAACAACGTCCTGTGGGTCAACTTTCACGCCTCACGCCGCCCGCAACTCACGCGCAGCGACACTGGCGTTATCGTTCGGCGACTCAGACAGGCTTGGGCGGGAGCCCGGCGGGTCGCGCCCCGGATCGACGTGCTCTCGCCGCTGCTGGTTCCGCTGCCAGAATCGCGGGCCGCACGCTTCGTCAACGCACGCATCCTGGGCCGGCAGATCAAGGCCGCATTACGCCGTTTGCCGCCACGGCCGACGCAGTTGTGGCTCTTCACACCCGATGTCCCCGAGATCATCGAGCGTCTAACAACCGAGCGTGTCGTTTACTACTGCGTGGACGACTTCGCGGCCTTCTCCGGGTTCAATCAGGAACTCCTGGAGCAGCTCGAACGGCGTACCATGGCGGCCAGCGACGTCGTCATCACGACCGCGCCTCGGCTTTATGAGCCCCGTCGGCTGCAACATTCGAGCGTACACCTTGTGCCTCACGGAGTAGACTTCGAACACTTTGCGGCCGCTGCCGACCTGTCGGCCGATTCCGTGCCCGACGACCTCAAGGCCATTCGGGGGCCGATCTTCGGATTCATGGGACTCATCAGTGACTATGTAGACTTGAACCTGATTGCCCAGGCCGCCCGTCGCCGGCCCGAGTGGTCATTCGTGTTTCTCGGCGACGTTCGTTGCGGCACGGACGTCGTGGCCGATCTGCCCAACGTGCATCTGTTGGGCGGTCGTCCGTATGAACAATTGCCGGCCTACTGCCGCGGCTTCGATGTCGGCTTGATCCCCTTCCGGATGAATCGCCTGGTCCGGGCGGTCAACCCGATCAAGCTGCGCGAATACCTGGCGGTTGGGTTGCCGGTAGTCTCGGCGCCGCTGCAAACCGTGCTCGACTACGCACCGGCCGTGCTGACCGCTGAAACCGTGTCCGAGTTCATCCCGGCCTGCGAGCAGGCTCTGCGGTTGGCGGCTAGTACGGACGCTCGTAGCCGTCAGGAACTGGTCCGGGCAGAGAGTTGGCAGGCTCGCGTCGAGCGGCTTTCCGAGATCGTCATGGACTCGGCGTGCGCCGCCGAGTGTGATACGCGGTCCGATCAGCTCGTCGACTTCGAGCGACCGGCGGGCGAGTTGGATTCAACCGTGGCGGTGACGCGATGAAGATACTCATGCTCACGCCGCGATTCCCGTACCCGCCTAATCGTGGGGATTGCATCCGTTCGTGGGGCGAGGTTCAGTATCTGGCACGTGGCCACGACGTGTGGCTGGCCTGCATCGATCGTGTCGCACCGGCTCCCGAGCACCTGGCGCACGTGCGCGGCCATTGTCGCGACGTAGCCGTCGTTGTGTGTCCGGAGCTGATAGGTCTGCTGCGTGGCGGGCTCAGCCTGATTCGCGGTCGCAGCCTGCTGGCAGGTTACTTCAATGATCAGCGCCTGGCCCGGATTGTCACGAGGTGGGGCCGCGCGGTTGATTTCGACGCTGTTCTTACGTTCTCTCCAGCCATGGCGCCTTACGCAGCCCTGGTTTCCGCTGGGCGGCGCGTGCTTGATATGAACGATGTCGAGAGTGACAAGTGGCGTAACTACGCCCAGCGCACTCTGCCGCCGATGCGGTGGCTGTACGCACTCGAGTCGCGGCGTTTGCGATCGGCCGAAGCGCAGTGGGTGAGCGAGCATGACGTCAGTCTGCTGGTGAACGCGAGCGAGGTTGCCAAGCTGCCGACGGCGCTCGCCAGGCATGCGGCGGTCGTTCGCACCGGGGTTGATCTTCAGAACTCCCGGCCCGCGGACCTAGAGAGTGCTGACGCCGGCGTGGTATCCGAGCCGGTTATCGGTTTTGTGGGTTCGATGTCATATCCCCCCAACGTCCGGGCCGTGAACTGGTTTGGCCGTGCCGTCTGGCCGCGGGTCAAGGAAGCGGTGCCCGAGGCTCGCTGGCTGATCGTGGGACGCGATCCGTCTCGTAGCGTGCGCCGCTGGGGGCGCGATGCGCATGTGACCGTCACGGGGCTGGTCGATGACGTTCGCCCCTGGTTGCATTCGATGCGTGTCTTCGTGTGCCCGATGCGTGAACAGATCGGGGTGCAGACCAAGCTGATCGAGGCTATGGCGGCCGCTCGGGCAGCGGTCGTGACGCCCCAGGCCGCAATGGGCATCGACCACGACGACCCGCCGCCCTTCATGGTCGCCGGCTCGCCCTCCGAGTTCGCTCGGGCGGTGATCCGCGTGCTTCGTGACCGTTCCCATGCGAAGGCCCTGGCCGCACGTGCTTTGGCCGTCGCCGCGGCGAGCTACGATGCGCGGGATCAGCTGCGCCGCATCGAGAACTGGCTGGCAGGCGATTCTCCGGGGCGTGGACGTTCGTTGCCCAGCGTCTCTTGTGGCACGATTCCCCAACCGGGACTGATCACCGACCCGGCGTTGGATAACACGAGCTAAGCTCCCCGGATCAGCCCCGAGCGTGAGCGAGCGGGTCAGTAAGACAGAACCGGGGTGCCCCCTATAGAAGCGTGAGCGCCAACAGGGCGATGACGAGGGTCAGCCCGATAATCAGGACTGCCCAGGCGGCGTCGGCGTGCTTTGAGATACGGCGCGAGTGCCGGCTGGCGTGGCGATTCTCATTCTGACGTTGTTGTTGGTGATGTCTGGGCGAGAGTTCGATGTCGGGCACGGCTACCGTCGCGCCGCACTTCGCACACACGCGCTCGGTTGCCAACTCGCGTGAGGGGATGCTCTGGTGGTGTCCGCAACGGGCGCACTTGATGCCGACTAGCGATGGGACTGCCAAGTGCCGCCCGCACTGCGCGCAACGAGTGCTGTGCCCTGTGCCGGGATCGTCGATCGGCTGGTGGCAACTGCCGCAATGCAGGTGTGACGAGCGCTCCCCCTCGTCCGGGAGGCGCAAGACGAGCGAGTGAGACTCCGTCGACTCGGCAGCCCGTTTCGGAGCTTCTGGCGTGGCCACTACTCCTAGCTGTGGATTCTGCGACTTGTCTGTGTTGCATACGCTCATAGCGTCCTCGAGCGATGAGGCCTCAACTCATGCATCGTCATGCTTTGGGGGTGGTCTTAGTAAGAAACCCTGTTTTTTGGGTTCCTTGGGGAGTGGCTGCGGAGGTTGGATCTGGTCAGGTGGGCCGTCGATCGTGGTTGACACTCCCCGGTACCACGACTATAGTGGAGGGGCTGTCGTCGCCTTGTGGTGATGTTGTTGTCCTGCAAGGACTTATGGGCGTCCTACCTTGTCTTTGTAGCATGCTATCTCGGAGCCGATCAGTGGCCAAGAAAGCCGTCAAGAAGGCCCCCAAGACCGCCAAGGCTAAGAAGAAGAGCACGTCCGCCAAGCTGGCCCCCGCCGGCGCCAAGACTACCGGCACGCCCGGTTTGAAGACGGCCAAAGCCGTCAAGGGCGCGGCCAAGAGCGCCACTCGGGCCAAAGGAGCGGCCAAGGCCAAAACGCAGACTAAGGCTACGACCAAGGCCGAGACGAAGAGCGCTGCCCGCAAGAAGATCGCTCCCAAACGGGTTGCCGCGAAGAAGGCAGCCGTCCGCGAAACTCCATCGCGGCCGGCAAAGACGGCCACTCCCAAGGCTAGCAGGCCAGCGCGCACCGAGCGTCGGTTGACGGCGTCGGAGATTGCCCAGTTTCGTCACACATTGCTGCAGAAGCGGGCCGAGATACTCGGCGACGTTTCCACTTTGCATGACGAGGCACTCAACAAGAACCGTTCGGAGGCCGCCGGCGACCTCTCGAGCATGCCGATTCACATGGCTGATCTTGGCACCGATAATTACGAACTCGAGTTCACGCTCGGTCTGATCGAAGGCGAACGGGCGATACTCAAGGAGATCGACGAGGCACTCCTGCGCATCCGGGAGAAGACGTATGGTCTGTGCGAGGGAACCGGGCAGCCAATCGGCAAGGCCCGATTGCGGGCCAAGCCCTGGGCCAAGTACTGCTATGAGTTCACGCTGGCACAGGAAACCGGTCAGACGCCCCAGTGATTAGCCCCTTTTCCTAGTTCCCGAATGCCCCACGAAGACAACGCCCAATCCGAGCCGGATGTCGAGATCGCCGCCGACTCCGCGCGATCGCCGGCAGCGCCCCCGGCCGAGAAATGGGCCGCCCGCGACGTTGCATCGCACGCGCGGCTTTGGAGTGTTGTTCTCGTCGGCGTGGCGATTGACCTCTGGTCCAAGGACTGGGCTTTCAACACGCTCAAGCAGGGCGGCGGGCGCGAGTTGATCCCCAATGTGCTTGAGTTCCACACCACACTGAACCCCGGGGCGCTCTTCGGCATCGGGGCCGGACACACCGAGGTTTTCCTGATCGCCTCGGTTCTGGCGCTGGTTCTGGTGTTCTGGATGTTCACGCAGTGCCCGGCGCGGCGCTGGTTCATGCACATTGCCCTGGGAGCGATCCTGGGCGGTGCCCTGGGAAACATGTACGATCGTATGTATGTTCAACTGGTGCCTTTCGGCGTCATGGAGTCGTCTGGCCCGGTCGAACGCCACTATACGCTGGCTCCGGCGGCCGAGAGCGGTGAATCAGTGCTCTACGAGTATCCGTTCACGGACGCCGAGCATGGGAGACGGCTGCCCGCAGGCCTGGATCCGCCGCTGGGCAAGCCCCGTGGCTACGTGCGTGATTTCATCAAGATTCCGACCCGTTGGTTCGGTGGCCGGGACATTTGGCCATGGGTTTTCAACGTCGCGGACATGCTGCTGGTCGGCGGGGTGATCGTCTTGAGTATTGGGCTTCTACGGGACCGCAAGGTCGCGGATCAACAGGCGGCCCGGGCCGATCGGGACGATGATCTTGACTTCGAGGCGGACAGTCCATAGAGTGCAGTGGTAATCCGGGGCGTGGCGCAGTATGGCTAGCGCGTCTGCATGGGGTGCAGAAGGTCGCAGGTTCGAATCCTGTCGCCCCGATCCTAAGTAACGGCAAACGCCCGACTTGCGACAATCGCTAGCCGGGCGTCTTGGTGCGCTCTTCCCCATTTGGGCGGATTCGCCCCGTTATCCTGTCTCAGCGGGCCGGGCGGAACCTCATCGTCTGCGCCGCATGCCTTGCCTGCTTGCTCCGCCGAGAATCAGGCTTGCACGGAGAAGGTGAAATGAGGTATACGATCACCTGCACAACTGGCCGGTTCTAACGCGCCCACCGCTGGCCGGTACTGACCTGCCCGATTACGCCCCGGGCACTCGGCATGATCCGACTCGACCGGCGGTTTCCACGTGAGGTGTGTGAATGAGTGTATCGACCGGTAGCAGATATCCTCTTTCGGCGGCCCTGTTCGAACGGGCCTGCGCCACACTGGTTGGAGGCGTGAGTAGCCCCGTGCGGGCGTTTCGCGCCGTCGGGGGCGATCCCGTCTTCGTGGAACGCGTCGAAGGGGCATATGTCCACGACGTGGACGGCAACCGCTATGTGGATTTGGTCGGCACGTGGGGGCCGGCCATTGTCGGGCATGCCAACCCAGCCGTCGTGCAGGCCGTCCAACAGGCCGCTACAAAGGGGCTCAGCTTCGGCGCGTGCTGCGCCGCCGAGGCCGAGCTGGCCGAGCTGATCGTCGGCGCGCTGCCCACTGTCGAGATGATCCGCTTCGTCAACAGCGGCACCGAAGCCACGATGAGCGCCGTGCGGCTTGCCCGCGCCGCGACCGGCCGAGCCAAGACTCTCAAGTTCCTCGGCTGCTACCATGGCCACGTGGATGCGTTGCTAGTCGCCGCCGGCTCGGGCGCCGCGACGTTCGGCCAACCCGATTCGGCCGGCGTGCCGACCGCGTTTGCTGAATCCACACTGCTCGCGCCGTACAACGATCTCACCTCCGTCGAACGCATCATGAGCGAGCACGGCGATGACATCGCGGCGATCCTGGTTGAGCCGATTGCCGGGAACATGGGTTTTGTCGAGCCGGTCGATGGTTTTCTGGCCGGTTTGCGCAAGCTCTGCGATTGGCACGGAACTCTGCTCGTCTTTGACGAGGTTATGACCGGCTTCCGCGTCGGCTGGGGCGGCTATCAGAACCTCTGCGGCATCAAACCTGACCTGACCTGCCTGGGCAAGGTCATCGGCGGAGGGATGCCCGTCGCGGCCTACGGCGGGCCGAAGTCGATCATGCGGCAGGTCAGCCCGCTCGGACCGATGTACCAGGCGGGCACGCTCAGCGGCAATCCGCTCGGCATGGCCGCCGGTATCGCGACACTGGAACTCTGCCAGGCCGCCGGCTTCTACGAGCAGCTCCAGATCAAGGCCGCGCGTGTTGCCGACGGCTTCCGAGACGCTGCTGCCAGCGCCGGTATCGCCGTGCAGACGGGCGCGCTCGGCGGCATGCTCGGCTTGAGCCTGCTCGATCGCCCGGTGCGCGATTTCGCCGACGCGCAGGCTTGCGGTCACGATCTCTACGCGCGTTTCTTCCGCGCGATGCTCGACCGCGGCGTGTGGTT
>CAZUCH010000023.1:0-15610 GCA_964619045.1 uncultured Planctomycetales bacterium
TGCTTGCAGTAGGCGTAGTAGCGATGAACGACGCTCGCAACGCTCAGCCTTTGCTCGGGCGTGTCCAGCTTGCGGCCGTTGGCCAGCCACCTCGCGACGTGCTCTTGATAGACGACCTCGGCCTCTGGCTCGCGCCACTTCCCGCAGTAGAAGTCTCTGCCGGAGAGCGTGACAACGGCCTTGCCGCTGGGCTTGTGTAATCGAAGTTTTGGGATGTGTGTGGGCATAAGAGCGACCTCCGAAGACCAAATCCGGTAATTACCGGGTTTTTAAGGCTTCCGAGCCGCTCTGCCCGACACTGGGCAGGTTCGCTAAATCACGCGATCGGCTTGACTTACGTGGACTGGAGACGAAGAGGTTCGAACTCTCGACCTTCGCATTGCGAACGCGACGCTCTCCCAACTGAGCTACGTCCCCATGACTACCCAATTATAAGACGAAATCGGCCAATCGCAAGCGCGTTGGCGTTATACGGATCCCGATTTGACTTCGCGCCATGCCTTGCGTTGGCGCGGCATCGTTGCTGGTATCCTACGGCCGACTCGGAGGTCGGCCGCTACTCCTGCCGGCGCAACTTCTATTCGGAATCCGTATTAGACGCTCGCCTGAATTCGCTCGGCCAGCGCCGCCAGAGCTGCCGGATCGGCTTTTTGGGGCTTCCACCGGTATCCCAGACCGTCGCCGGCGTGGCGTGGGATGATGTGGAAATGCACGTGCGGCACCACCTGCCCAGCCACCTCGCCGTTGTTCTGCAAGACGTTGAAGCCCGCGGCTCCGGTGACAGCCATGACTCGCCGAGCCAGGTCGGCGACCTGTCGGCCGAGTTCGGCGGCCTCGTCAGCAGCCAGTTGATCGAGCCGCGCGACGCAGCGCTTGGGGATCACCAGAGTGTGCCCCTCGGCGAGCGGGTTAATGTCCAAAAAAGCCAGCACGTGCTCATTCTCGAACACGCGCTGGCATGGAATGTCGCCCACGATGATTCGGTCGAAGATGCAGCCCGAATCCACGAGGCTACTCCGTCTTACTGTCCTCGGCGGCCTTGGACGGCTTGGATGAGCGCCGGCGGCCCAGGTGCGGCCGTGGCTTGCCCGCGTACACGGTGTACTTCACGTGTGCCCGCCGCTTGCGTTCGGTCTTGTCCTTGTTCTTGCGGCGACCCTTGTCCTCATCGCTGACAAGCTGGAGGATGGCGAGCTGTCCGCCGTCGCCGAGCCGGCGCTCGGCCAGCTTGATGACGCGGGTATAGCCGCCGCCGGTCCCGACGTCGGTGACCCGCTTCTTCATGGCGGGGCCGATTTCGGTGAAGAGCTTGTTTAGGATTGAGCCGGCCGTGAATTTGACGCCGGGGCGCGTGGTGCTGGAGCGGTAGCGACGTCCGGAGCGCGAGCGGAGCACTTTGTCGCGCTTGGCATCCGTCATGCGGTCGTACTCTTCCTGGTTTTCCTTGGGGATGACGGCGCGATCCTGCATGATGGCCTCGGCGCGCTGCCGCGCGGCCAGACTGCCATCGATAGCCAGCGTGACCAGACGTTCGGCCATGGCGCGAACTTCCTTGGCCTTGACAACCGTGGTGCGGATCTCGCCGTGCTCGAACAAGCTCTGCACGAGGTTTCGGCGGAGAGCCACGCGGTGGCTGGCGGTACGGTTCAGCTTTCTTCCGCGAACGCGATGTCGCATATTACTACCTCAGGCGTTCATACCTATATGACCGGGACAGCGCCCTGGCCTGGGCTGGCGTCGACATGTTCCGGCTGGGCAGCCGGGAGCATTCCGAGAACCAAACCGGCTTCACTCAGTTTCTGCGTCACTTCCATCAGCGACGTCTTGCCGAAACTTCTAAGTTGTAGCAAATCCGCCTCGACTAGCCGTACGAGATCGCCCAGGGTGGCGATATCGGCCGATTCGAGGCAGTTGCTGGAGCGGACCGAGAGATCCAGAGTACTGATCGGGCGCTCGAGCTTCTGACGCAACTCGTCATCAACGGCTTGCGTAATGTCGGCACCGCAGCTCTGCGCCGCGACGAATTGATCGCCAATCTCGTGGTATTGGACAAAGGGGTTGAGGTGCTTGCGAAGAATCTTGGCGGCCTCCACCAAGGCGTCCTCCGGCGACGTGCTGCCCTTCGTCCAGACCTCGACGACCAAGCGGTCGTAGTTGACCTTCTGCCCAACGCGGGTGTCCTCGGTCCAATAACGGACACGCGTCACCGGCGAGAATAGAGCATCAACAGACATGACGCCGATCGGGGTGTCTTCCTCGGAGTGCTCGGTGGCGACCACGTAGCCGCGGCCGCGGGCAACCGTCAGCTCGGCCGAGAACTCAACGTCATCGGTCAAAGTGGCGATGACATGCTCGGGGTTCATGACCTCGATGCTGGGATCGCACTCGAAGTCCCCAGCCCGGACTTCACCCTTCTGTTTACGCTCGACACGCATTGTCTTCGGGACATCGGAATCGAGGCTGACAATGGTCGATTTGATGTTCAACAAGATGTCGGTGACATCATCGAGCACACCGTCGAGCGACGTGAACTCGTGGTCCGCGCCGGCGATTCGCGCGTGCGTCACCGCTGATCCCTCAAGACTCGACAGCAGGATTCTCCGCAGGCTATTGCCCACGGTGGTACCGAAGCCGCGCTCGAACGGCTCGATACTGAAGCGTCCGTAAACATCGCTGCTGACATCATCGTCACGCACTACGCGTGTGGGCAATTCCAGGCCGCGCCATCTGATCCGCATTACCGTCCTCGCCTCCCAAGACCGCGCGCCGCAGCGCGCCAGGCCCCCAGTCCACAGGTTTCCTTACCTCGAGCAGAACTCGACAATCAGCAATTCCTCCACTGGAATCAACACGTCATCCCGCCCAGGCTTGGCCACCACCGTGGCCTCAAGTTTCGTCGCATCCACTTCGAGCCAAGTCTGCGGGGGTGGATTGGATACACCCTCGATCAGAACCATCTGGGCCCGAACATACGCTTCGGACTTGTCGCGTTTGCGGATCGTGATGCGATCGCCGATGTCAACCAGGTAGCCCGGCCGATCGACCTTGTGGCCGTTGACCATGATGTGCCCATGCACAACGGCCTGCCGCGCGCCGCGTCGCCCGGCCACGAAGCGAGTCTTATAGACAACGTTGTCCAGACGCCGCTCGAGGATCTGTAGCAGAACTTCGCCCGTATTGCCGTCGGCACGCGAGGCAATCTGGAAGTAGCGACGGAACTGCTTCTCCAAAACGCCGTAATGGCGCTTGACCTTCTGTTTTTCACGCAAGCGAACCGCATAGGCCGAGGTCTTCCCGCGGCGCCACATGTGCATGCCGGGCGGGTAGTTCTTGTACTCGCGTTCGAGCGGGTTCTTGCCAGTCTCATCACGAACTGGCTTGAGCATCAGGTTGATGCCTTCGCGGCGTGAGAGGCGGGTGCTGGGACCGGTGTAGCGTGCCATGCTGCTAGACCCTCCGTCGTTTGCGGGGACGACAGCCGTTGTGCGGAAGCGGCGTAACGTCCTCGATGGTTTGGATTCGGAGCCCCGCAGCCTGCAAGGCGGTGATGGCGGATTCACGCCCAGAGCCTGGGCCCTTCACGCGAACTTCGACCTCCAGCAAGCCATGCTTCTTGGCCTCGTGGGCACAATACTGCGCGGCGCGCTGCGCGGCGAACGGGGTGCTCTTCCGCGAGCCGACAAACTTCTTGTCACTTCCCGAGGCGGGCACCGACCCGGCGGACGCCCAGCAAATGGTGTCGCCACCGATGTCGGTGATCGTGATGATCGTGTTGTTGAACGTCGCCTTGATGTGCGCAACACCCTTGGCAACGTTGCGCCTGGTTCGACGTTTGGTACCTGACTTTGCCAATTGACCGGCTCCCTGGCGGTATTATCCGCGATGCATCTCTTTGACGCCCTTCTTACCAGCGACAGTCTTTCGCGGGCCCTTCCGTGTTCGCGCGTTGGTCTTCGTACGCTGACCACGAACGGGTAGGCCGCGGATATGCCGCAATCCACGATAGCAGCGAATGTCGCGCAAGCGCGCGATGCTCTGCTGTATTTGCCGCCGAAGCTGTCCCTCGACGATGTAGTCGTCTTCGATAATGCCGGCGATCGCACTGACCTCGGTCTCCGTCAGCTTGTTCGCGCGAACAGCCGGGTCGATCTCGGCCTTCTTGCAGATCGCGACCGCCCGCGTGGGGCCGACACCAAAGATGTAGCGTAACGAAACGTCGATCCGCTTCGCGGCCGGAATGTCAACACCAGCGATACGTGGCATACTAGCGCCCTTCTCTCAAGACTAACCCTGTCTCTGCTTGTGGCGCGGGTTGGTGCAGATGATCCGCACGACACCCTTACGCTTCACGATTGTACAGTTCTCACAAATCCGCTTGACGCTGCTGCGTACTTTCATGTTTCCATCCTCCCGCCACCGGGGCGGGGCTCCGCTAACGGCCGTCCGTCAAAACATCACAGCCGTCCTCGGTCACCGCGAGGCTGTGCTCAAAATGGGCGGCCCACGAGCCGTCCTTGGTGACTACCGGCCAACCGGTCTCGTCTCCCGGTTTGGCCAGATGGCTGCCGGCCGTGACCATCGGTTCGACCGCCAACGTCATGCCAGGCCGCAGTTCAAAGTCCGAGCCCGGATCGTAGTAATTCGGGATCTTCGGTTCTTCGTGCATTTCCTGGCCGATGCCGTGCCCGACGAACTCGCGAACAACACCGAAGCCGCCGGATTCAACATGTTTCTCCATCAGCCTGGCCACGCCGCTCCAGCGTCGGCCCGGCCGAATCTCTCTGATCGCGATCTCCAACGCCTCACGCGTCACCGCGAGCAACCTCTCGGCCTCCGCGCTGATTCGCCCGACCGCGAAGGTGCGGGCGGAATCGCCGCAGTAGCCTTTCAACCGCACGCCGCAATCGACGCTGACGATGTCGCCCTCATTGAGCGGCACATCCGCGGGGATACCGTGTACTATCTGCTCGTTCACCGAGGCGCAGATGCAGGCCGGAAACGGCGGCAGCGACGCCCGCGGGTTGGGCACGCCCTTGAACAACGGCATCGCGTCAGCCGCCCGAATCAACTCGGCGGCCCGTGCGTCGAGCGCGGCCGTTGTTACGCCCGGGCGAACCAATTCTGCCAGGGCATCGAGCACCTGGCATACGACTCGCCCGGCGGACCGGAGCAGCTCGACTTCGCGGGGCGACTTGACGATTATGCTGGCCTTAGTCGCCGCCATCAGCCGCCGCTTTGCTTTACGATGCCCGCGACTGCGGCTGCGACCGTGTCGGCACCGCTCGTCGCATCCACACTCTGGAAGCCCCCGCGCCGCGAGTAGTGCTCGATCAGCGGGGCGGTTTGCTCACGGTATGTTTCCAGCCGGGTGGCAATGACCTCGCGATGGTCGTCCTTACGTTGGATCAATTCGCCGGCACACTTGTCACATTTCCCGTCCACCTTGGGCGGGAGGAACTCCAGATTATACGTGGCGGCGCAGGAACTGCAAACCCGGCGGCTCACGATTCGTTTGATAATCTCCTCGTCATCGAGTTGGAAGTCGACGACGGCGTTGATCTGGATGCCACGCTCCTCGAGGCCGGCATCCAGCGTCTTGGCCTGCGGCAGCGTGCGTGGGAACCCGTCCAGTACGAAACCGGTCCCAGCGGGTAGCCGGTCAATCGCGGCGAGCATAACGCCGGTGATCACATCGTCGGGGACCAGGGTGCCGGCATCCATGTACTCGGCGGCTTTGCGGCCAATTTCGCTCTGGGCCTTCCGTTCGCGCCGCAAGACGTCGCCGCTGGAGAGCTGGGTCAGGCCCAACTCGTCTGAGAGGCGAACGGCCTGCGTGCCCTTGCCGGAGCCGGGCGGGCCTAGGAAGATCAAGCGGATGGCGCCCATTAGTACATCCGTCCCTTCACGCGACCAACGCCTTCACTGCCCAGGAAGCCTTCATAATTACGCATGATGAGGTTGGCTTCCATGCGTTGGATAAGGTCGAGGGCCACGCTGACCACGATCAGCAGTCCCGTTCCGCCTAGGAAGGCTGAAATTCGATAGGGTATCTCAAGCTGCGAGGCGACGATCGTGGGGATCAGGGCGATGACGGCCAGGAAGCCCGCACCGACGTAGGTGATCCGCTCCATGACGTTTTCGAGGTAGTCGGCGGTGCGTTTTCCAGGGCGCAGACCGGGGATGAAGCTGCCCATGTCGCGTAGGTTGTTGGCCAGTTCCTTCGGTTGAAACTGGACCGAGACCCAGAAGTACGAGAAGAAGTAGACCATGCCGACGTAGGTGATGTTGTAGACGAACTCCCCAGGCCGGAAGATAGCGGCCAACTCGCCCCAGAGACGCGGGAGGAAGGCCGTGTTGGCCAGCCAGCCGAAGATCACGCCGGGGAAGAGCAGGAACGAACTGGCGAAGATGATCGGCATCACGCCGCCGTGGTTGACCCTGAGGGGCAGGTAGTGGCGTTGTCCGCCCACGACGCGTCGCCCGCGGGTCTGCTTGGCCTGCTGGACTGGAATCCGGCGCTGAGCCTGGGTGATGAGGATCGAGCCCGCAACAACCGCGACGAAGGATACTATCAGGAAGACGATCTTCTCGGGTGTCATCAGCGTGGTGGTGGCAGCGGCCCCGCCGCCGCCGCCGAATACGCTTACATAGAAGCCGCGGCCGACCTCTATCAGAGCGTAGGGGAGGCGTGCGACGATACCGGCCATGATGATCAGGCTGATACCGTTGCCGATGCCATATTCGTCGATTTGCTCGCCAACCCACATGAGGATCAGGGTTCCGGCCATCATGCCGGTGATACCCATGATGATGAACTCGAAGCTGTTTACGAACTCCGGGTAAACGAGACCATTGCTATTCAGATAGCGGATCCAGAAAGTGGCCTGGATGAGGCACAGTCCGACAGTGCCGTAGCGGGTGTACTCCATTATCTTTCGCCGCCCGCTCTCGCCCTCCTTCTGGAGCTTCTCCAGGGCTGGGACAACAGTAACAAGCAACTGCAGGATGATGGAGGCGCTGATGTAGGGCATGATGCCGAGGCCGAAGAGGGTGCTCTGCCCCAGATCGCCGCCGGAGAACATCGCGAACAGCTCGGCGGCTTGTTCACCCGCACCACCCGCGGCGCCGCTCGTGAAGTGGCCGGCGAGCTTCTCCTGGTTGACGCCTGGCAAGGCTATGTAGAAGCCCACGCGGTAGACGGCCAACATCATCAGAGTGAACAGAACCTTCTTGCGAAGGTCCGGCACGCGAAAGACATTTATGAACGCACGCAACATCGGCGTTTACCTCGTGCCCAAACGGGCGCTACGATCAACTGTCCGCTGGTTCGGTCTTGGGGGCCTCCGGAGCCGCCTCCTGCCGCTCGGTCTTTCCGGCCTTCGCCAGCCGGGCCTTCTTGGCGGAGAAACGTTTCGCCTTCGCTTGTGCGGCCGCATCAATCCGCTCGATGAGTTTTGCGGTTCCGCCGGCCTTCTCGATCGCCTCACGAGCGCTGGCGCTGAACGCATGGGCGTGGATCGTGAGTTTCTTGGAGATATCGCCCTTGGCAAGGATCTTGACCAAGTGTGAGCCGCCGTTGACCAGCCGTTTGGCTCGCAGCACGTCAATAGTCAGGTCGTCGCCGTCGTTGAAGAGCTGGTCCAGACGGCCGAGGTTGAGGACATCCACCGGGGTCGCGAACTTCACATTGCTGAAGCCACGCTTCGGCACACGCCTGAACAAGGGCATCTGGCCGCCTTCGTAGAGCGGGCGCGTGCCGCCACCCGAACGCGACTGGCAACCCTTGTGGCCACGGCCACAGGTCTTGCCGGCGCCGCTGGACTCACCACGCCCGACGCGTTTGCGGCGTTTGCGGGCTCCAGCCTGGGCAGTAATCTCGTTAAGATTCATTCGGAGTCTCCTCTCCCGTGGAGGCAGCGGGCGGCGTCGATTCAACGGCCGGCGCGACCGTGGGTTCGGCAGTCGGCGGAGCCTCAGCAACGGCTGTCGCTGTCGCAGCAACTGTAGCGTCGGCCAGCTCAGCCTGCTTGTCGATCGCCTCGTCAGCGACGGCCCGCTTGGCGGGCTCGGCCTTCTTCGGCTCGGGCTCGGGCGGGAGGTCGAGCGTGACGCCGCGCAGAGCCTCGACGGTGGCCCGCGTTCGTAACGCCTGGAGACCATTAATCGTGGCCTTAACCAAGTTCTTCGGGCTGGTAGACCCGTAGCACTTGGTAAGAACATCCTTGACGCCGGCCAATTCGAGCACCGCTCGCGGGGCAGCGCCGGCGATGACGCCAGTACCCTCGGAAGCGGGGATCAGGACAATCTTGCTGGCGCCGAAGCGGCCCATCACGCTATGGGGGATCGAGGTGCCGCGGAGCGGAACCTTGAAGAGCGTGCGGCGAGCCTGCTTGACACCCTTTTCGACCGCTGGCGGGACTTCGTTGGCTTTGCCGTAGCCAAATCCGATCTGGCCGTCGCGGTTGCCAACGACGACGAGCGCTCCAAAGGAGAAACGCCGCCCACCCTTGACGACAGTGGCGCAGCGGTAGAGCTTCACCAACGTGTCTTCGAAACCGCCGTTGTCATCGGCGAAGTTTCGCTGATCACGCCCGCGTCCACGTCCTCTTGGTCTTCCGCCAGGCCTTCCTGCCATGGGTTGCCGTCCTGCTTATCTAGAACTTCAGACCAGCTTCGCGTGCGGCCTCGGCCAGCGCTTTTACCCGGCCGTGGTATTTACGGCCGCGCCGGTCAAAGCAAACACACTCGATACCGAGCTGTTTTGCCTTCTCACCAATAACCTTACCAACTACCACGGCAGCCTTGACGTTGCCGCCATAGCCGACCTGGTCACGCAGATCTTTTGATTGGGTGCCGACCGCGCAGATTGTCCGGCCCAGTTCATCATCGATGATCTGGACGCTGATGTTGCGGCTGGAGCGTGCGACCGCCAAGCGGGGCCGCGTGGCCGAACCGCTGATCTTCTTGCGGACGCGTCGTTTGCGCCGCGCCAGCCGTACACCCTTGACCAACTCACCTCTCATGGGACAACCTCACACTCTCTATTTAGCCGCCACTACCCGCGAACACCTTGCCAGCCTTGCGGCGAACTTGCTCGCCGGCATAGCGGATACCCTTACCAAGGTAGGGCTCGGGCTTGCGGATCTTACGAATTTCGGCCGCGAACTGGCCGACGGCCTGCTTGTCAGGGCCCGCGACACTGAACTTCGCGGGATCGTTGTTGCCACGCGCGGATTCGACGTCGATCTTGACGTCCAGGCCCGGGGGGATCGGAATCACGAACTGCGCCTTACGTCCGACGCCACGCCCCATGTAGCCGCAATTCAGCAGCAGGGTCTGGCCCTCTAGCTTGGCGTTATAGCCGGTGCCGTAGACTTCGAGCGCCACACGGTAGCCCTCATGCACGCCCTTGATCATGTTGGCGATCAAGGCTCGGGACAATCCGTGGAGAGCGCGGTTCCGCGGGGCGTCATCTGGACGTCCAACCACAACTTCGTTGCCCTCAAGGGCCACGGAGATGGGATGTGGAACGTTCCAGTCGAGGTTGCCTTTCGGGCCGGAGACCTTAACGGCCTGCCCGGCGAGGTCAATCTTCACGCCGCTGGGAATCGGAACAGGTTTTTTGCCAATACGCGACATAGGATCACCACACGGTACAAAGCACTTCGCCGCCGACGCGTTCAGCCCGACACTGTCGGTCACTGAGAACGCCGCGGCTGGTGGACACAACACTAATTCCGAGGCCGTTTCGAACGCGGCGAAGATCTTCGACCTTCTTATAGAGCCGCCGCCCCGGCCGGCTAGCACGTTGCACGCTGAGAATGACTTTCTCGCCGCGCTGGCCGTACTTCAGGTCAATATCAATGACGCCCTGGTTGGCGTCGTCGATCGATAGGTAGTCGCCGATGAAACCCTCTTCCTTGAGGACGCGCGCAACTCCCAGGCAGACCTTACTGCGCGGAACGCGAACACGGTTCTTGCCAACGCTGTTGGCGTTGCGAATGCGGGTCAGCATATCAGCGATTGTGTCGGATGTCGGCATCTTCAGCGTCCCTTACCAACTAGCCTTCCGCACTCCCGGAATCCGGCCGTCGAGGGCCAGGTCCCGGAAACAGCACCGGCAAACCTTGAACTTGCGGTAGACGGCCCGCGAGCGACCACACAACTCGCAACGACGGTACGCCCGCACAGCATACTTGGGCTTCTTCAGGCATTTTAACTTGAGTCCCAGTCTGGCCATCGTCCACCTAACTCCTGAACGGCATGCCCATCAGCGTCAACAATTGGCGAGCCTCGCCGTCGTTGCACGCTGTTGTGCAAATCGTGATGTTCATACCCTGCTGGTAGGTCACCTTGTCCGGATTGATCTCCGGAAAGACCCCGTATTCGGTCAGGCCCATGCCGTAGTTACCACGACCGTCGAAACTACTGGGGTTGAGCCCACGAAAGTCGCGAACACGTGGCACGGCGATCGAGATCAGCCGATCAAGGAACTCGTACATGCGCTTGCCACGCAACGTGACCTTCAGACCGACATCGTAGCCGGCTCGCACCTTGAAGTTCGACACGCTCTTGCGGGCCTTGCAGACCAAGGGCTTCTGGCCGCTGACGGTGGCCAGCGCAGCTTCACCCTCGGTGAAACGCTTGTGCTCGCGAGCCTTGGTCGGCGCCTCTTGAACCGCGCGGCCCATGCCCATGGAGAGGACTATCTTGTCGACCCGGGGCAACGACATCCGATTCGGGCGCCCAAGTTCCTCGCGGAGCTGCGGCAGAACATCACTGTTATATTTCTCATACAAACGCGCCATCAGCCGTTTTCGCCTCCGCTGTTCCGTGAGCCGCGGGTAACCTCGCTAAGCACCGCCCCGCTGGCACCACGCCCGGCACAGACGCGCTGCTTGCCGACGACGCGGCCGGCGTCATCCCTCTGAACCTCGAACCGTACGCGTACGCCGCGGTCCTTTTTCGGGTCGAGCGGCTGGACGTTCGACATGTGGACCGGGGCTTCCTTCTGGATGCGACCCCCCTGAGGATTGCGCCGATCCTTCCGCACATGCCGATGGACCATGTTCACGCCTTCGATCAGCACGCGCTCTTGTTCGCGGTTGATGCGCAGCACACGCCCCCGCGCGCCTTTATGCACGCCGGAGATTACTACGACTATGTCGTCCTTACGAATGCGAGCCGCCATGGCTACCAGACCTCCTCTGCGAGCGAGACAATCTTGGTGAAGTTCTTCTCGCGCAGCTCGCGGGCGACCGCGCCAAAGACGCGGGTACCCCTGGGATTGCCATCGCCGTCCAGGACGACTGCGGCATTACTGTCAAAACGAACGTAGCTGCCATCCGGGCGGCGAGTCGCGTACTTGGTACGTACGACCACACAGCGAACCTTGTCGCCCTTCTTAATCTCCGAGGTCGGCAGGGCCGCCTTGACGGAGCAGACCAGGATGTCGCCCACGCCGCCGGTCATGAGGCGCTTCTTGCCACGCCGTCCAGAGGAGCCCTTGAGCACCTGGATGCACTGGAGCCGTTTGGCGCCGCTGTTGTCGGCCACACCCAACTGGGTATACGAGGTAATCACGCCTGTGCCCCTCTCTGGCCGGGAGCCTTCTCGACTATGCGCACCAGTCGCCAGCTCTTGGTCTTGCTCAGCGGGCGGCACTGCATGATCTCGACGCGATCGCCGTTGATGCAGTCGTTAGCCGCGTCGTGGGCGTGCAGAACGGTGCGTCGCCGCATGAGCTTGCCATACTTCGGGTGCCGAACGAGATACTGGACGGTCACCTTGATGGTCTTGTCGCGTGCGGCCGAGGTCACGAGCCCAACTCGCATGGGGCGCGGACGCCTGGGCGCGGTTGCGGTCGCTTGGTTGTCTGTTTCTACGGTCATCGTACCAATCCGGTCACCAAGACAGTCCTCATACAGTCGCCTAGCGTCGCGCGGCCTGGGCGGTCATGAGCGCCTGCCGCTGTTCGACGTTCCTCTCGCCGCGTTCCTTCAGCACCGTCAGGAGACGGGCTATATCGCGACGTGCCTTACCCAATTGCGAAGGATCCTCGAGCTTCTCGGTCACGGCCTGGGCACGTAGGTCGAACAGGTGTCGACGCAAGCGCTCCAGCTCGCCGTGCAGCTCGTCGGTTCTCATTGCTCGTATAGCTTCGATCTTCATCGTCTCAAACCCTACAGGTTGTGGCGCCGGAAAACGAACCGTGTCTTGACCGGCATCTTGTGGGCCACCCGCAAGAACGCCGCCTTCGCAATGTCTTCCGCGACACCGCCGATCTCGTAGATCAGCGTTCCCGGCTTCACGAAAGCCGTCCAGTAATCCGGCTCGCCCTTGCCCTTGCCCATCCGCGTCTCAAGCGGCTTGGATGAGATCGGGCGGTGCGGAAACACTCGTATGTAAACGTGGCCTTCACGATGCAGGTAATGGGTCGCCGCCATACGACCGGCCTCGATATGCCGCGCGTTGATGCGACCGTGTTCGAGGGCCTGCAACCCAAAATCACCAAAGGCCACCGTGTTGCCGCGCGAAGCGTTACCGCGCAGCCGGCCCTTCTGGACCTTACGGTGCTTGACGCGTCTGGGCATATTGGCTGGCATTGAACTAACTCCTCAGTCGTGCGAAGCTAACGGCGACCGCGGCCGCGGAAACGTCCGTCCTGGCGTTGCGGCTGTGCCTCCAGCGGCTCCTCGCCATACAAACCGTGATAGACCCAGACCTTGATGCCGATGGTGCCGCTCTTGGTCACTGCCGTCGTCAGGCCGTAATCTACGTTGGCCTGCAACGTCTGCAGCGGGATCGAGCCCAGCATCTGGCGCTCGCTGCGCGACATCTCGGCCCCGCCCAGGCGGCCGGAGGCAACGATCTTCACGCCCCGTGCGCCCGCCGCCATCGCGCTTTCACATTTCATCTTCATAACCCGCCGGAAGCTCATGCGTTTCTTGAGCTGCTCGGCGATGGAGGCGCCGATGAGGTGGGCGTTGATGTCGGGATTGCGAATCTCGACGATATTGATGCCAACACGCCGGTCGATCAGATCCTCGAGCCGCTCCTTGAGCCGGTCGACTTCAGCACCCTTGGCACCGATGACCACGCCCGGACGAGCCGTGTGCAGGATCACCTTGACCTCGTCGCGCGTCCGCTCAACCTCGACACGGGCTACGCCGGCATAAGGCGGCTGCTTGTTCAGGGCGTTGTTGATAAAGCGGCGAATCTTCTCGTCTTCGACGAGGAAGGTGCCGAAAGCGGCCTTGGGAGCGTACCACCGGGACTTCCAGCCCTCAGTGATGCCGACCCGAAAACCAACTGGATTGCACTTCTGACCCACGGCTTATCCCTTCTCATCCACGGCGACGATAATGTGACTCGTGCGCTTGAAGATAGAGTGCGCCCGACCACGATCCTTGGGGTGGAAGCGTTTGATGATCGGCCCAGCGTCCACGCGGGCCTCCGAAACGAAAAGGTGAGGCATCGCGGCTTCGGCCTCGTTGGCACTGGCCATGGCGGATTTCAATACGCGATCAACCATACCAGCGGCCCGCCGATGCTCAAACCGCAACACCTGAACGGCTTCATCACACGGCAAGCCGCGGATCATGTCGATCACGAGCCTCGCTTTCCGCTCGGCGATTCGTGCGTATCGATGTGTCGCTCTCCAGGGCATGTCTGCCGATCTCCCTTACTTACCGCGGGCCGTATGCGCCCGGAAGCTGCGCGTCGGGGCGAATTCACCCAGCTTGTGACCAACCATATCCTCGGTCACATACAGCTTGGCGAAGTTCCTACCATTGTGAATCTCAAAGTTCATGCCGATGAACTCGGGAACGATCGTGCAAGATCGGCTCCACGTACGAAGCACCGGAGTGCTGCCAGTGTCGCGCGCTTTGAGTACCCGGTTGTACAGGATCTCATCTACGTACGGGCCTTTTTTCAGACTGCGTGGCATCGGGCTACCTCGAGATTCCTACCATTTCCGGCGAAGCTTGGCCTCACCGTACGACTTCGTCATCCGGCGTCTAATGATCCGGCGATTCGACCGCGCCCGGGGATTGCGAGTTCGGCCACCCTTGGCCAGCTTGCCCCACGGCGAGCACGGGTGCCGACCGCCGTTGCTGCGACCCTCGCCACCACCCATCGGGTGGGCAACCGGGTTCATGGCCTTGCCGCGGACGTGGGGACGACGCCCCATGTGCCGCTTGCGGCCCGCCTTGCCAAGGTTGATATTCTGATGATCCGAGTTGCCGATGTGGCCAATCGTGGCCCGGCATTCGACGCGTACGCGCCGCATTTCGCCCGAGGGCAACAGGATTGTGGCCCAGTTGCTTTCGCGAGCCATCAGCCGAGCGTATCCACCAGCCGTACGCACGAGCTTGCCACCCTGGCCGGCGGTCATTTCGATGTTGTGTATTTCCATGCCCACCGGGATGGACGCTAGCGGCATGCAGTTGCCAAGCTTGGGCTCGACCTTCTGGCCGCTTTCGACCCTGTCGCCCGCCTTCAGCCCCTGCGGAGCGAGGATGTAACGCTTCTCGCCACCCTCGTATTCGAGCAGGGCAATGTGGCAGGTGCGGTTCGGATCGTACTGGATTTCGAGAACTTCGGCCTGCGTGTCATCGAGCTTACGCTTGAAGTCGATGATGCGGTACTTGCGTTTGTTGCCGCCGCCGCGATGCCAGGCGGTGATCTTTCCGTGGTGGTTGCGGCCGCCGGTCTTCTTGAGCGGCACGCAGAGCGACTTCTCCGGGCGGTTTTTGTGCTTGTGCGTGATCTCAGCGTAGTCGTTCACGCTGGCACCGCGCCTGCCCGGCGTCGTTGGTTTGTATAGTTTTACGCCCATCCGAGTATCCTCGCGCTCCAGTGGCGCCTATCTAGAACAAATCAATATGGCTGTCGTGATCCACGGCAATGATCGCCTTCTTCGTCTTGCGTGTCCGGCCAAAGCGGAACCGATAGCGGCGCATCTTGCCGATATGGTTCGCCGTGCGGACATCCATGACCTTGACGCCATAGATCTTCTCGACCGCGTCCTTGATCTGGGCCTTGTTGGCCCCGGGATGCACCTCGAAGCTGTACGTACCGCCATGCTCGCGCGCCGTGGCTCGAGCTTGGTGCGTGCTCTTCTCGGTGACCAACGGTCGTATGACAGTCTGGTAAATGTCCATGGCAATCACCCAGCCGCGACGCTGTTGGCGCCGACGATTTCCTTGAACTTGTCAAAGGCCGCTCGCGTGAAGATCAACTTGCGACGCGTGAGCACCTGGAAGGCGTTCAGCATCGCAACATCCATGATCTCGGTTCGCGGGATGTTGCGGCCACTCTTGTAAATGCTCATGTCGATGCCGTTGGTAGCGAAGACGCAGCCGCGATCAGCACCGACGGCATTGAGCATCTTGGCGAACGGACCAGTCTTCGGCGTGCTGATCTCAAGCCCCTCGATGATCAGGGCCGCCTCGTCCTGGATCTTGGCCAGCACGGCTTGGTTGCGAGCCAGCCGCCGCATTTTCGTTGGCATGGCCTTGCCATAGTCGCGCGCCCGCTTGGCAAATGCGCGTCCGCCGCCCTTACGCGTCGGCGTACGAGCGTTGCCCACGCGGGCTCGACCAGT
>CAZUCH010000024.1:0-15359 GCA_964619045.1 uncultured Planctomycetales bacterium
AGGCGACGTCGCCACCAGTGTCGGCGGACTCGACCGACGCCGGCCGCACGCCCGGCGCGACCTCGATCGGCGGCGTCAGGAGCTGCTGGCCGGTTCGCGCGTCGACGAGTCGCAAGTGGGCGGTGCGCGTCGCAACGAGCACGGCGCGCCGGTCGGCCGAGCCCACCAGCGTCGCCCACTCGACACCGGGTCGCATGTGCCACGTCCAATCGGGCCGCAGTTCCCCGTCGACCGATTGTGCGCGTACCGGCGCCACCAGCAGCGCAACGACAAACGCATATCCGACCAACCGGTTCATATCGAGGATTATACGAACATTGCGGCGACGTGCGTCAGCCGCGCGACAAGAGAGCTTCGCGCGCGGCCTGGCGCAGATTGTCGGCCGTCGTCGCCAACGCGTACGTCAAAGGCGTACCGGGCAGCGTGATCACGACAATGCGCTCGACGCCGACTGCACGGGCCAGGTCTTCGATCGTTTGTCCCGCTTTGAGCCCAACCGCGCCGACCAGTGCCAGCACGGGCACGCCACGCTCGGCCGCCAGTCGAGCCACGCCCGCGACGACCTTGCCCCCCGCCGTCTGCCCGTCCAGCCGCCCCTCGCCCGTCAGACACAGATCACAATTGGCGAGTTGCTCTGGAAATCCGACACGCCGCGCCACCTCATCCAGTCCGGGCACGATGCGCGCACCGAGTGCGGCCGCCAGTCCCGCCGGCAACCCACCGGCCGCCCCGCCGCCGGCCAGCGCGCGAACATCCACCCCCAGGCAGCGCTCGAGGACATCCGCCCAGTGTGCCAGTCCACGCTCCAACTCGCGCACGCCGGCCGAATCGGCCCCTTTCTGCGGGCCGAATACCGGTGCGCCGCCGCGGACCCCCAGCAGGGGATTATCGACGTCGCACAGAATCTCGATGTCGGCATGCATGGCTGCCGCTGGCGGGCGCAGTTCGGCAACCCGTTGCAGCATGCCGCCGGACACCGGTTCGACAATCGTCGCGCCGGCGTGATCGATCAGTTCCCACCCCAACCCCACCAGACACCCGGCCCCGCCGTCAACCGTCGCCGACCCACCAACGCACAAGAGGATGTGCTCGCAGCCGGCGTCGAGCGCGGCCGCCAGAAGCTGGCCGGTGCCGCTGCTCGATGTGCGGAGTGCGTTCCGCTCGGACGGCGCCAGCAAGGCCAACCCGGACGCCGCGGCCATCTCAATAATGCCCGTGCGATCATCCGGGCACAGCCACCACGATGCACGCCGCGGCCGTCCCAGCGGATCGTCAACGGTTGCCGTACGCTCGTCGGCGCGCAAGACCCGGGCCAACAGATAGCCGGTCCCCTCGCCCCCGTCCGCCAGTGGGCACGTGACGACCTCCGTACCTGGCAAGGCGACCCGCACCCCAGCGACCATCGCAGCCGCGGCGGCGTCGGCATCCAACGCGTCGCGGAACTTGTCGGGAGCGACGATTACCTTCACTCGATTGCCTGCTCGGCGTGCGATCGGCGCGTCTTCTTGAAGCCCGTGAAGCCTCGTTTGGATGGCGCGCGGAGGAACTCTACCAAACGCCGCCCCGGGGCCGTCTGAACCATCCGCTCCACCTCGTCGATCGCGGCGCGAAACAACAGCGGCGAACGGTAAAGCAGCTTGTACGCCCGGCGAATCTCCATCCGCTCGTCGCTGGAGAACCCGGCGCGGCGCAGGCCGATCACATTCACCCCGACCACTCCAGCGTCCGAGGCCATCATGAACGGCGGAACGTCGGTGACCATTCGCACTCCCCCCTGTGCCATCACCAGTTCGCCGATGCGAGTGAACTGATGAACCACCGCATTGCCGCTGACGAATGCCCGGTCGCCGACCTGCACGTGTCCGGCCAGCAGCGCGCCGTTGGCAAGCGCCACATTGTCACCCACGATGCAGTTGTGCCCGACGTGGGCCGTGGACATGATGAAGCAGTTCTTGCCGACCACGGTCGTGCTGTCGGGGTCCGCACCACGATGCACACTGGCGTGCTCGCGAACGATGGTCTCCGCGCCGATCCGCGTGTAGCTGGGCGCGCCGGTGAAGCTGATATCCTGCGGCAGATGGCCAACCATCGCAAACGGGTGAATCTGACAGCCGGGCCCCAGCGTGGTCCACTCCGACACGTAGGCGTGCGGGTAAATGCGCGTCCCGGCATCGATCCGCGTGTGCGGCTCGATCACCGCGTAGGCCCCAACCTCAACCGACGGGTCAATCTCGGCCGTCTTATCGACAATCGCTGTTGGATGAATCGGCATTGCGCTTCCACTCACCGGCGTCTTGTGAACACGAACCCGCGGCTATCGGGCAGGAACGACTGGTGCGTCAAGACGCACCCTACCAGCTATCCGGCATCGGCCGCAACATCAGCACGTAGCGTCCCGGCCACCAGGCGGCCAAAGTGCAGCACGGCCCGTGGCAAGGGCCGCTCTCGCACGAGATCCGCAACGCCCGCCACCGGCCAGACGGCCAGATTGGCCACGTTCTTCGCCTCGACCTTGTGCCGCCCCAGCCCGACAACCTCGCCCGCCTTGCAGCAGATACACTCCATGGCATCCCGCAGACCGGCCGGCGTAGTCATATGCTCGGCGTGAACCAGCAGAAAGGCCTGCTCGAGCAGTTGCCCGGTTCCCAGCGGATAGAACGGATCCTGGATGCAGTCCTGACCCGCCGCGCAGGTGATCCCGGCCTCGAGCAACTCCCGCACACGCGTCAGCCCGCGGCGTTTGGGATAGCCGTCGAAGCGCCCCTGCAAGTGCAGGTTTACACCCGGGCAGGTGACGACCGTGATCCGCGCCTCGGCCAGCAAGTCAATGACGCGAGCCGCATGGGCATCGTCGTAGCTGGAAAGGGCACACACGTGCGACGCGTTCACACGCCCCTGCCAACCACGCTCGATTGTCAGCGCCGCCAGTTGCTCGGTGTACAGACTCTGCCGGTCGTCACTCTCGTCAATGTGTACATCGACATTAGCGTCGAACTCGGCGGCCAGATCGAATACCAACTCCAGGTGACGCCGGCCGTCTTGCGGGACGCGCTCGACGTGGGGAATGCCGCCCACCAGATCGACGCCGCGGCGCAAGGCCTCCCGCATGTTGTCCAAGGCCCCCGGATCGCGGATCAATCCGTCCTGCGGGAATGCCACGAGCTCGATCTTGCACTCGTCAGCCGTGGCGTCGCGCGCCGCGAGCACGCCCGTGTACAGCCGCGCCCCAGCCGCCGACGCCACGTCCACATGGGTGCGAATGATGCCCGTGCCATAGCCGACCTCGGCTCGGATCGCCCGCGTGGCACGCTTCTGGACATCGTTGGCAGTCAGTTCGGCCTTGGCTCGCGCCCACAGCTTGATGGCCTCGGCCAGTGTCCCTGACTTGTTCTCGGGCACCTGCTCCAGCGAATAGGCCAGATCCAGGTGTACATGCGAATCAACCAGCGAGGGCGTCACGAGCCCCCCGTCGGCGTCGATCGTATCAGCCGCCCGCGGCGCCGCCGAACGCTCCTCTTGCCGGGTGAGAGCGACGATCCGCCCGCTCTCCAGCTCGAGCGTCCACAGACCCTCGAAATCGCGCAAGCGAGCATTGACGATGCGTTTCGGTATCACTGGGTCACCATCCGTGGGACCGGTTGTCAACCGGTCAAGATCGCTATCACTCGCTCACCATCTCATCTCCGTGGCCACAGCAGCACTCCGCGGAGATCGCGCGCTGCGCCGCCTGGTCGAGCAGACGCTTCATTTCACCGACCGCCGCACGCAAGCCCACGAATACCGATCGAGCGATGATGCTATGCCCGATGTTGAACTCCGAGAAGGCCCCCATTTCCGCTATCGGCTCGATGTTGCGATAGGTCAGTCCGTGGCCGGCGTGTACCTCCAGCCCAAGATCCCAGCCCGCTTCCAGAACCCGCGCCAGCCGCTCCAGAGCTTCCACGCGGGCACGGTCGCCTTGCGCATTCGCGTAGGCGCCGGTCCACAACTCCACGGCGTCAAACCCGCAGTCGGCGGCGGCCTTCATCTGAACCTCGTCCGGCTCGATGAACGCGCTGGTGATGATGCCCGCCCGCTTCAGCTTCTTGACCGCCGGCCCCACTCGGCGCCGCAGACGCGCCACGTCCAGACCGCCTTCAGTCGTCAACTCCTGGCGCTTCTCCGGCACCAGCGTACACTGGTCGGGCTTCAACCCGACGGCGATCTTCACGATTGCGGGGTCGATCGCCATCTCCATGTTCAACTTGGTCGCGACCGTGCGCTTGAGCAGCTCGGCGTCACGATCGTTGATGTGCCGCCGATCCTCGCGCAGATGAAACGTGATGCAATCCGCCCCGCCCAACTCGGCTTCGACGGCGGCCCATACCGGGTCGGGCTCATCCGTACCGCGGGCCTGGCGAACCGTCGCGACATGATCGATGTTGACACCTAGTTTGTTCATACGCAGCAACCTCCTTGCAGGAGGCGTATGGTAGCAACTCCCAGCCGGTCGAGACAGTAGCCATCAGACGTCCCGCCGGCTACACGCCGACTGGCCTGGATGTTATGCTATGGGTCCATGGAGTTGGTTTGCAGACCGGTTGAAAACCGGTCCCACAGGGAAGGTGCCACGTGCCTCCGGAAATCTGTGTATGCGCCATGCTGGTTATCGGTATCCTGCTCGTGAGAGGAGTGTTCCGGCATGGCGGCCTACGGCGAAACCAGAATCCCGGCCTCTGCCCGCGTGATGGCTGCGGTCACGCCAACCCCCACGCAGCTCGCTACTGCGCCCAATGCGGCCAACTACTGCCACCCCGCTGACCGCCCGCCGCCACCTCTGATTCCGATAACGGCCCACTGCCGATCGCGTCTTCTGTTCCCGGCTCCGATTAGAAAAGATCGGCCCCCCACGACCCGATATATGATGTGGAGGTCCGAACCGATGTCCGATGCGGCCAAGACGGATACTAAGACCAGCCAAACCCTACTGTGGGCCCACGTGTCGTGTCTGACGTTCGGCGCGGCGATGATCCTCTGGGGCCTGGCGCCGCCCATCATCCAACGTATCACCAGCGGCTCCGCGCCAACGCTCGATATGCTTGCCCAAGCCGCCGTGCCACTGCTGCTCGGGCTGCTGCTGGCGACGCTGGCCGTGCTCATCAAGCGCGGCGTGAGCTGGGCGCTGTGGACGAGCCTTGGCCTGTCCGTCAGCCTGCTGATCGCCATGTTGAGCATCTCGCTCTGCAACGGCACCGGGCTGCAATCGATCTTCTCGCTCCTCCTGGCTTCCTGCACGGCGGGAATGAGCGGACTGGCACTGACCATGCGCCGCCCGCACAACCAGGACGCGACCGAGGCTCCCCAGGCCTGATCGCCCGCGGACCCCGGTCCCCTGCCGCTTGACCAGCCTCCCGCCCAGCGTCTTAATGCCTTCCATGCGCATCGCCGTCATACAGACACCCGGTGTCGAGCTGGCCGCCTGGCGCCAAACGTGGAAGCTGGTCGACGATCTGATCGCGGAAGCCGCCGGCTCGGGGGCTGACCTGGCGGTTCTGCCGGAATGTGCCTGGCCCGCCTACGCCCTCGGTAGCCGG
This sequence comes from uncultured Planctomycetales bacterium, assembly GCA_964619045.1. GTDB lineage: Bacteria > Planctomycetota > Phycisphaerae > UBA1845 > Fen-1342 > JANQFV01. The sequence continues at coordinate 5,574 of CAZUCH010000024.1, forward strand.
CAGGAGTACTTCGCCGCCCGCGACCGTGGTCTGCCCGGACCGGACGAGTTCCTGGCCCACATTGGGGACATGGCTCGCCGCCATCGTCTCTGCATCTGCATCAGCTACGTGGGCGAGGCCGGCGACCGGCTCTACAACGCCGCCAGCCTGGTCGGCTCCGACGGCCGCGTACTCGGCACCCACCACAAGTGTTTTCTCTGGGACTTCGACCACGACTACTTCGAGCCCGGCGCGACAATCGCCCCCTTCGACACGCCGTTCGGCCCCGTCGGCGTGATGATCTGCGCCGACGCCCGCTTGCCCGAGATTCCCGCTACGCTGGCCACGCGCGGCGCGCGGCTGATCGTCCAGCCCACGGCCTGGGTCAACATCAGCCCGCCCGACCGGCCATTCAACCCGCAGCCCGAGTTCCTCATCGCAGCCCGGGCGGCCGAATTCGGCATCCCCATGGCCTCCGCCAGCAAGTGGGGGCACGAACTCGGCACACAGTTCGTCGGCTCCAGCCTTATCTGCGACGGCTCCGGCAACGTGCTGGCACGCTGCGGGACGAGTGAAACCCGCGTCATCACGGCGGATGTCGAGCCCCGCGTGCCACGTCCGCCCCAGCTCACCCCCACCGAGCGCGCCGCCATCCTGTCAGTTACGCCGCCACGACAGCCACGCGCCGCAGTCCCCGACCTGCAACTGATGCCGCTGCCGGCGGAGATGAATGACCGGGAAGCGGCTGCCCACCTGCGATCGCTGCCGCCGTCCGCCGGCCCCGTCCTGGCCGTGCGGCCGCCAACCAGCGGCGCTGCACCGTCGCTACGCGCCGGCGAGCACCTCATTCTCTCGGCCCCCACGGCCGAGCCGGTCGAACTCGGTGCCATCGTGATCGGTTCCGTGACTGCCGCCGAGGTTCGCTCGTTCGCCCCGATTCGTCGACTGGCTCTGGCAGGCGCGCACCTCGTCGTGGTGTTCGGAGCTGGGGCCAGTGAGACGTTGCTGCGCGCCCGGGCCTGTGAGAATCGGGTGTTCGTAGTCGTCGCCGATAATCGCGGCTGGAGCATGATCAGCCCGGCCGGGCAACCGACGGCTATGGCCGAGTGGCCCCCAGATTGGTGCGCGGCGCGCCTCACGCCGATCGCCGTAGCCGAATCGGCCGCCAAGGATTTCGCCCCCCACACCAACATATTCACGGGGCGAAACCCCCGGCAGTACGCCTTCCCCTGATCGGCGCGCGGCCTGTTAACATGCCATGGCAGCGGATGTTATGGGACAACTCTCCAGGAAGTGGCCGGCTATGCGTCGCGTGCGTTGGCATGCTGACAAGAATACACCACGAAGTCGCAAAATCTTGTTGAATCGGCAACCGGAAGCGGTTACGATTCTGTGTGGAGTTTTGGTAGGGGAGAGAGCGAAGGGCGTTCTCTCATCCGTTGTTGTCCGGCGAATCGGTGTGGCAGTGCCTAGCACAAGTAGCTGCCGCGGCGTCGTTCGTCGGTTTGATTAGTGAGGAGTCTGGGTTTTTGGGCCGCGTGGCCACCCAGCGTACGCCGTGCTTGACATCGAAACTGGTACGGAAGTTATTCCTGAGGAGGATGAAAAGTGAGAAAACTTGTTGTTGCGTTTTTGGGCGCGGCTTTGCTGGCCACTCCTGCACTGGCCGACTTGACCGTCAACATGGATCTCGGCACTTTGGGTGCCGGCGTCCTGAACTTGGCTGGTGACACGACCGGCCTGGTGAACAACTGCGATTACTACGATGGTGCGGCAACTTGGCTCGAGAGCGGTCCGGAGTACGTCTACGAGTTCGCCATCGCCTCCGATATGACCGTTGACATGGTGCAGAATCTGACCGGCTCGCCCGATCTCGATCATTTCGTGCTCGATAGCCTCGTGACCACTTGGGACGGCACCTACAATCGTTCCGCTAACGCGGTGGGCTTCGTCGATGAGAGCAGCAGCTTCGGAATGTTGGCTGCTGGCACGTACTACCTCTCGGTGGACGGCTACAGCGGTGCCGAAGGCCTGTATGACTTCGACCTGACGTTCACCGAGTTCGTCCCTCCGGAGCCCCCGGTTGCCCTCGCAGTGAACCTGCCGTACGACGCGGCCCAGAACATCGCCGCTGCTGACGACGTCCTCTGGTTCTCGTTCGACGCCAGTGCGGATCCCATGGACATCTGGACGGAAGGTGCTGATCCGAGCCCGATCGGTGACACCGAAATCGGTCTGTACGATTCGCTTGGCAACCTCGTGGCCAACAACGACGACGGTGGTCCCGCCGGCGGCTACTACAGCGGCCTGATGGGGCAGACGCTCGACCCCGGCACGTACTACCTCGCGGTCGGCGGCTACAACACCAGTTTCAGCGATGGCTGGGCTGTGGACGGCGGAACCGCCACTGGCGACCTCATGCTGCACATCACCCCCGAGCCCGCTTCGCTGCTGTTGCTCGCGATCGGTGCCCTGGCGCTGCGTCGTCGCTAAGACCGACAACGCTACCCCGCTGCTACTCGTAGCAGCTTAGGGACGCAAATGACACGGGAGGCTCCCAGCCGGGAGCCTCCCGTTCTTGTTTGACCACTGCCTGTGAATGTTCACTGTTGCCGAGCTACGGCGTCTGTAGATACGGCGTGCCCTGCTGGTACAACTCGATCCGCCGGGTGTACTCCTCGACGTTGCCGGCATCCCCAGCCTGCTGCGCCAACGTCAGCGCCCTGTTTGCCATGTCCAGCGCCTTGTCGAACTGCCCAACCGCGGCGTATGCGGCCGCCAGCGTGTCCAGGTAGGCATGAACACGCCCCTGCGTCATGGAACAAGCGCGATTGGCCCACTGCACGGCCTCCTCGCCGTTGCGCAAGCCGTCATCGCGCGTCGTCGCCAGCGACCAAGCCAAACTGTTGGCCAGTAGATGCGAGTCCGGCAAGCGCACCAAACCCTCGCGTGACAAACGCTGGACCTCGAACGAGTCGTGCCTGGACGACGCCAACCCCAGCAACCCCAGGTAGGCGACCTCGACGCCCGGGTTGATCTCCAGAATCCGCTGCCACTCGGCTCGGGCCCCCGCCCCGTCGCCACTTCGCGCCAGCACCCCAGCCAATTCGTGGCGTACCGTCAGGTTCCACGGATCGAGTTCCACGGCTTGACGTTGGTGCCCGAGAGCCTCGTCCGGGAGTCGCGCGGCGTTCAAAACCTGGGCCAGCAACGCGTGATACGCGGCGTTGCGCGGGTCTTTCTCCACGGCCGCCCGCATGAGCTCGATCGGCTCGCCGGAGCGATCCTGTGGGGCCAGTAGCGCTGCCAGGCGGTGCAGGGTAGGAGCGTGCCCGGGCCGCTCTGCCAACACTAGCCGGAAGGTCTTCTCGGCCTCCTCCAACCGTCCCTGTTCGACCTGCACCTGGCCCAGATCCGAGCGTGCCGCGACCAAGCTGGGATCAACATCCAGCACTGTTTTCAGCTCCGCCACGCTGTCGAAGTAGCGCTCCTGCATGGCGCGCAGGGCGCCGAGCGCCCGTCCCGCATAAGTGTCCTGAGCGTTGGCCTCGCGAGCCTGGCTGATCAGCTCCTCGGCCCCTTCGTAGTCACCACGCCGGGCCAGGTTCATCGCCTGGGCACACAGCACTTCGGAATCGATCCCCAGCCAACGAATCTCGACCGCCACTGGATCGGGCAACTCCGGCTCGGGCTCCCCATGGGCGGCCCAACGCCGTTGGTCGGCCGCCTCGGTCACTTGCCCGTCGGCTGCCAGCAGGTCTGCCAGCGCGTTGCGCGCGTTGGCGTAGTCCGGTGCCAGCCCGATCGCCTTGTGCAGTAGCTCCAGGGCATCATCGCTCTGCCCCTGGGCAGCGGCGATGCGCCCCAGGCCGAAGAAGGCCCGTGGCTCCGATTGGTTCAGCTCCAGCGCCCTACGGTAGAGCGTCGTCGCTCGCTCGGGATCGGCGTCCACCAGCAAGTCCGCCAGCCGGACACAAACCGGCGTGTAGTCCATCCGCGCACCAAGAACGTGCTCGAAAGCCGCCACCGCCTGCGCATCGGCCCCCGCCTCCACGGCCGCCAATCCCCACCCATACCAGGAGATCAACTGGTCCGGAGCGCGACTGGTCGCCTGCTCCCAGCACAACGCCGCCTGGCCCGGGAAGCCATGCACGAAGTACAGCGCCGCCACCGTCTGCAGCTTCCTGATATCGTCGGACGCCGAACATGCCTCGTCATATGCCTTCTCGATCCGCGTCTTCAGAGCCGGCGTGATCGCAGCCAGATCGTCGGCGCTCAAGGTCGGAATCGCGCACGGCGCAGAGGCTGCGGTCGATGAGGGCTTATCGACCGGCATGGGCGCAGCCGGAACGGCCGGCGCCGCCTCGGGCTTGGCCGGGGGCGTGTCCTGTCGCTCGCATCCGGTCAGCAGGGCGCACGCCAGCGCTGCTGCCAATCCCCCGCCACACGAAAACAGCATCCGCGATAGTCCTGACATGGTTGGAATCATCCTTCTGGCACTGCCCCCTGGTGAGATCGGTTGCCAACGGTCGGCAACCGCTGCCTTTATCACGATCAATTGGGCTGCACGTAGGGATGACCGGCTTCGTAAAGTGCCTGGCGCTCTTCATAGCCAGCCACCAGATTGGTCGCCCCGGCTGCGCGGCCCAAACGAATGGCCTCGGCGATTTGCTTGCGAGCATCGTCAAAACGGCCGGCGGACGCATACGCCGCCGCCAGGGCGTCCAGGGCCACGTGGTCGCCGTAGCTGGTGAGTTCACACGCCGTCTGGCCCCATTTGACGGCCTCTTCGGGGCTGCGTCGTTCCGCGTCTTTGTTGGTGGCCAGCATCCATGCCAGACTGGTCACGAGCACGGTCGAATCCGGACTATGCTCGACGCCGTCGCGCAGCAATTGCTCGACGCCGGCGATGTCGTTCTGCTGCATCAGCAACCCCAGCAGCCCGAACCGCGTTTCCAGGCTGCCTGGCTGTACTTTCAGGACCGCCGCCCATTCTCGCTGGGCGCCTGCCGTGTCGCCTTCGCGCGCCAGCAGCACGCCGAGTTGGTAGCGCGCAGCGACGTTCTCAGGAGCCCGTTTCAGGACGTGTTCCAGGTGCAGGCGGGCCGCTGCGTACTGTTTGGCCTGGATTGACAAGCCGGCCAGACTGATGCGGGCCTCGATGTGCTCGGGATGCTCGGCCAACAGCTTCTGGAGTTCACGCGCCGCCTCGCCGAGCCGCCCCTGCAGCGCGAACAGTCGCGCCAGAACTTCGCGTGATTTCACGCCCTCCTCGTCGACCTCCGCCGCGAGCCGCATCACCTCCTCGGCCGTCGCGAAGTTCCGCGCTCGCGCCAACTCGGTAACGCGAGCCAGCAGAGCGTCCAGATCCATCCCTTCCCGGAGTATGACGCCCAAGAGCGGATCGCCCGCCGGGGCAGCGTCAGCCAGTTGCTTGTGCCGTTGGGCTTCGGCCGTGTCCCCTCGCTGGTCCAGCAGCGCCGCAAGTCGGCGATGCGGTGCTCCCTGATCGGCGTCCAGAGCGATGACCTTCTCGTAAGCCTCTATGGCCAGCGCCGCTTCTCCGGCCCGCTCGCGGGCCAACCCCGTCCAGTACCAGCCCACGGGCTTATTGGGCTCCAGCGTTGCCGTCCGCGCGAAGCACCGGGCGGCGATCCGCGGATCGCCGTGAACGTAATGCAAGGCCCCCAGCTTGCTGAGCTTCACCAGATCATCGGGCGCATGTCGCGCCGCACGCTGAGCCGAGCCGAATTTCATCTGCAATGGGACAGATAGTTTGTTCGAATCGAACTCCGGGATGACGAACTCGGGCACATTCGCGCTGGGCGTCTTCGAGCCGGAACCGTCGGCGATCGGCTGCCCCTCGGTGGGCGTCGACGCATCGTCATCTGACTCGCCCTGGCAACCCCAGGTGAAGGCCGCAAGACAGATCAGCGCCGCGCCCAGCACGGACAGCTCGGCGAATCGATGGTTTCTCATCGCACCTTCCCGGCATGACTTAACGCAAAGACCGAGCGCGGTACCTTCGGGCGCCGCGCTGAGCATGCCAGCATACCGTCGGCGCCCGGCATTGCCAACGCCGACCTCACGGGCGTCAATCGCTGACGGAGTCTTGCTCGGTGCTCTTCGCGACCAGCACCGAGCAGGGGGCATGTTGCACTATGCGTTCGGCCGTGCTGCCGATCAGCACATGCTGCAACCCGGTGCGGCCATGAGTGCTGATCACAATCAAGTCGATCGCGTTCTCCTCGGCGTACTTGCAGATGCCCGACCAGGCATTGCCGAAGAACACTTCCGACGTGACGTCCGTCAGATCGCCGAAATGCTGGGTAATCACCTCGGCCAAACGGCGACGGCAAGCCTGAACAAGCTCGTCCTCCGAATACGCCAGCGGCACCTCGGTCGGCAGCGTTACCGACATGTCCGGCGTAAACATCGGCGGGACGACATGCACCACATGCAACGCGGCCTGGAACGTGTCGCAGAAACCCCGCGTGTAGCGGGCGCCGAGCTCCGACAGCGACGAGAAATCAGTCGGCCACAGGATTCGCTTGGGGCTAATGACCATCATGCACCTCCACACTCTCTCAAACACCCGGCCGGCGCCGATCCGCGACACCGACAACCATGCTGCTTGCTCGGCCCCAGTGCTACGACCTCATCAATCGTCCGGCACCAGACACGTACCGCTCTCGCCACGCAATGCCGCGGACATGTGCTCTATGTCGCAGATTATCACGCGCGCCCTGGTCGATTCGCAGCCACGCAGAAACTCGATCGCCGCCTCGATCTTCGGCCCCATTGAACCCGGCGGAAACTGCCCCGCGTCCAGATAGCCCTGAGCTTCGGACGCCGTCATCCGCTCGATCGGCCGCTCTTGATCGCTGCCGTAGTCCAGCATAACCCGCTCCACACTGGTGACAATCAGCAGCACCGGCGCGTCGAGCGTGCGCCCGATCAGCGCCGCCGTACGGTCCTTGTCGATGACGGCTTCGACACCGCTCAGATTGCCGTCATCGTCGCGCGTGACCGGGATGCCGCCCCCGCCGCCGGCCACCAACAGTTCACCGACGCCCACCAGTTGCCGAATCAACTCGATCTCGATCACCGCCAGCGGCGCCGGGGAGGCCACCACGCGCCGATAGCCGTGGGGCGGCACATGCACCATCCGCCAGCCTTCCTCGCGCTTGAAGCGCTCGGCCTGGGCCTCGTCGAAGAAGCTCCCGATCGGCTTGGTCGGGTTCTGGAAATCCGGATCGGCGCGATCCACCTCGACGCTGGTGACGATCGGCGTCACCACGCGCTCGATGCCGCGCTGCCGCAGGGCGTTGTTGAGGCACTGCGCGATCATGTAGCCCATGCCACCCTGGGTGTCCGCGCCGCAGATGTACAACGGCAGGCGATATACGTGGTCGGCCGACAGCTCGACGCGTCGCAGGGCGTTGCCGACCTGCGGCCCGTTGCCGTGGGTCACGATCAACTGATAGCCGTCCTCGACGAGTTCGGCCAGGTGGCGCGCGGTATAGTCGGTGTTCTTGAACTGCTGGGGGAGGTTGCCTTCCTCGTCGGGCTGCGAGATCGCATTGCCGCCGAGAGCAACCACAATCAACTTCTCGTGATACACATTACTCATGGCACTAGTATAAGGTCGAGCGTTACCGGTTCCTACGGCGGCTTTCCACTCACCCGGCCCGGTAGCGCCACCGCCTTAGCGTCCGGCCGGCCCTTCGGTCATCCTACCCGCCCGGTTGCGAGTGCGGCACGAGAGGGCAGTGCTACTATCGGAGTACTATCGGTGGGACTGGCAAGGCTGGGTAACCGCCGCGGTCATGAGCGCCGGGTCTATCGCTGTGGTGAGCCCCCTGACGGCCCCGACACCATGCTCTGTGCGGGAGCGATCCCGGAAGCAGCCATGGCTTTGTTAATGCCAATCGTTAGCGATTGGCATTGTCGGGATGGCTATCCGGCATCAGCCAGCGGCGTGTGAGGCGGGCCAGCACCAGAGCGCCGGCCGTACCGACTAGCAGGAGTCCGACGATGATCGCCAGCACATCCGGCCGCTGCTCCCAGGCGTAGATCAGGTTGTCGCGATAGATGCCGCCGACGCGGTGAGCCGGCCGGTCCAGCCACAAGGCGACCAGGAAACCCAGCGTCAACCACGGCCCGAACGGGATGATGGCGGTGCTCTTGAGCACCAGGCCGAAGATGACGCCCGTCAAGGCGATTGCGACCGAAAACAGCAGCCCGAGCAGCGCGATGTCCCAGCCGGCCGCCGCCCCCGCCGCAGCCAGGATGTAGATGTCGCCGACCCCAAACGCCTCGCGGCCCAATGCCAGCGTGAAGGTTATTCGTAGCGCCCAGCCGGCCGCGGCGGCGGCGATGGCGCCTTGGATCGCAAATACCGCACCGGCAACCGGGACGTAGCCCGCTGCCGGCGACCAACTCACGAGCCACTGCCAGTGCTCGGCCAGCGCCGGGGACATATACAACGCCGCGGTCGCCAGGCCGGCGAGGATGATCGCGGGCATCAGCCAGGCCAACTCCTTGCACGCCATCATGCGAGCCTGCGGTTGTTCGCTCTCTATCTCCTCGTGGATCTCGCTATCGACCGATCGCCGCAGACTGCCGGCGATCACGGTGGCGATGAAGATGATCACCAACGTCGTGGGCACCACGTGATCTGACATGCCGGGCACTGCAAGAGAGCCGACCATCATCCAGAGGGCGAGACACACGAACGCCGCGACCGCCAGAACGCCGGCGACACGAACCGCGCCGGATTCAGGAGCCGATTGCTCGTCGGCCTCCGGCTCCGGCTCCTCGTCAGGGTCGCCACGACGCCAGACCGTTAGATAAAGCATGATGCCGGTGACGATGAACGCGACGAGGGCGCCCGCGGCTGGGGGAGCGGCTGCGATCGGGACCAGGAAATCACCTCGCGGCCACAGGATGGCGAGCAATATGCCGGCGGCGGCAACAATGTTCGTGATGCGGACATCGACACTGTAGGACACGATGTCCATCGCCGAGCAGGCGACGAGACCGGCGATCAGCACTAGCCAGGCGACCAGCAGCGGCCAATCGGCCGGCAGAGCAAGCGATCCAAGCCCGGCGCGAGCATCATCGAGGAACAGCAGTTGATAGACGAGCACGAAGATCAAGCCGGTGAGCGCCTCGACGAGCGGGTACTGCACGGAGATAAGCCCCTGACACTTACGGCAGCGCCCGCCGAGGAATATCCAGCTCAGGAGCGGCAGATTGTCATACCACGCGATCGAGCGCCCGCAAGCGGGACAGAATGACCGAGCGGGCTCGGAGATCGATAGGCCGCGCGGCAGGCGATAGATGACAACATTCAAGAAGCTGCCTACGGAGAGGCCCACGAGGCAAAGGAATATGGTGACGATGACGTGTGGCATGAGGCCTCATCCAGAGAAGGGTCGGTCGCAGGTTACGGCGGCGAGGACATCACTGGCAACCTCTTGCGGTGATTTCTGGTTGGTGTCAACGACACGTTGTGCGCAGGCAGCGTACAGTGGCGCGCGTTGTTCCAGGAGCAGGCGTACTTCGTCGAGTCCGTCCTGGTCGGTCAAGGATGGTCGATTGTCAGCGCTGGCGGGGTCGGCTTGGATGCGGCCAAAGAGCGCTTCGGGGGCAGCCTGGAGCCACACGCAAACGCCGGCGGCCGAGAGAAGTTCGTGGTTTTCGGGTAGCAAAACGGCGCCGCCGCCGACGCTGATGACCTGCTGGTCGCGAGTGACGGCATCACGGATGGCGGCCGTCTCGCGGGCGCGGAAGTCGTCGGCC
>CAZUCH010000025.1:0-15286 GCA_964619045.1 uncultured Planctomycetales bacterium
CACGACCGTCAGAGAGCGTGTTTGAACGTGACCGGGCGGGTCGACTCCGTTGACGGCGAGCTGCGCCTGATGCTCAACTCGGCGGAGCAGGCTCGGTTTGGACGCCGAAAGCCGCAGTTGCCGACTGATTGTCAGGATTGCAGGTGGTTGGCGCGTTGTCGTGGTGGTCGCCGAAGGAGTGGCGCATCATAAGCTATTGCGGGGCAAGCAGTTATAATATGGTCGATTCGGAAGGATGATGCGTCAAGACGCAATCCTGCCAATGACCGCCGCAAACCCGTCCCACGACGGGTGGGGCAGTTGGCGGTGGCCGCTTTTGCGTGGGGGCTGGTGTCGAGGGTTGTGCGGAGACTGTATCATATGTGGCTTGAATTCGACGCCGGCGCGGGTGTGGACCGCGGTCGGTGAACGTGAGTCGTGCTGAGAGCGTAGCCCCAGTCGCGCGTTGTGGTTGTGCGCGATACGGGTGTCGGTCGCGGTACAGTTGTATTGTCGGTAGAGCCCGCGGCGGGCGTGCCGGCCGTACCAGTCAGGAAGAGCGGCTTTGTCGACGGGTAGCGCGACAATCCAGGTGCCAAGAGCCGGCCGAGGCCGGGTTGGGTGGTGGACGCCGAACGGCGTGGCGCCCGAGATGGGTGGCGCGGCTCTTGTTCGGGCGATTCAGCGCGTATGTCGCTCGATCGCGGTGGTCGAGTTCAACGGCGAGTTGGGAGTTGGTCGCGGCGGGGTGGCGTTGCTGTGTGCTGGGGGGCCGTCCAGTGAAGGTGCGTGTCCGCTGGTGGCACATGCTCCGGCCGTCTTGCCGGGGCAGTTGGGTGATGCGAGTTTCAACGCCGACCGTGGTACGAGTTGTGCGATTGTCGCTGGTGCAATGGCGAACGGGATATCTTCGGCCAAGATGGTCGAGGCGTTGGGGCGGGCTAGGTTGCTGGGCTTCTTCGGTAGCGCGGGACTTGAGCCGAGCCGCGTCGAGGCCGCAATCTGCCGGATTCAGAAGAGTCTGGGCAACGGGCCCTATGGTTTCAACCTGATCCACAGCCCCGCCGAGCCCGAGTTAGAGGCGGCGATCGTTGATTTGTACCTGCGGCGGAACGTGCGTTTGATCAGCGCGTCGGCGTATCTGAAGCTGACGCTGCCGCTGGTGCGTTATCGTGTGCATGGTATTCGCCGCGACGCGCAGGGGCTGGTGGTTACGCCGAACAGCATCATGGCCAAGGTCTCTCGGGTGGAAGTTGCTCGGCGGTTCTTGAGTCCACCGCCGACTGATATGCTGCGTGAGTTGGTCGGTGCGGGCGAGATCAGCGAGGAGCAGGCGCGGCTGGCGGCCACGGTGCCGATGGCTGACGATCTGACGGCCGAGGCTGATTCGGGTGGGCATACGGACAATCGGCCGGCGCTAGCGCTGGTGCCGACGATGCTGGCTTTGCGGGATGAGCTGCAAGCGGAGCATGGTTATGCTCGGCCGGTGCGGGTTGGGGCGGCGGGTGGTATCGCGACTCCCAACTCGGCGGCGGCGGCGTTTGCGTTGGGGGCGGCGTACGTCATGACCGGCAGCGTGAACCAGGCGTGCATCGAGGCGGGTATGTCGCAAACGGTTCGCGAGATGCTGAGTGAGGCCGGGCCGGCGGACATGGTTATGGCACCGGCGGCGGACATGTTCGAGATGGGCGTGCGGGTCCAGGTGCTCAAGTGGGGGACGATGTTCGCGGCGCGGGCACGCAAGCTGTACAGCCTCTATCGCCAGTACGAGAGTCTTGAGGAGATACCGGCCCGGCAGCGGGCGACGTTGGAGCGGGATTACTTCCGGCGGCCGTTCGGGGAGGTGTGGGCGGATACGCAGCGGTACTTTGCGGGGCGTGATTCGGGGCAGGTGGCGCGTGCCGAGCGTGATCCGAAGCACAAGATGGCCCTGGTGTTTCGATCGTATTTGGGTCAGACCTCGCGCTGGGCGATCGACGGAGATCCGACTCGCAAGGCCGATTATCAGATTTGGTGTGGGCCGGCGATTGGAGCGTTCAACGAGTGGGCGGCGGGCTCGTTTCTGGCGAGTGTCGAAGGTCGAGAGGTGGTCACGGTGGCCATGAACTTGATGGTTGGAGCGGCGGCGTTGACGCGGGCGGCCTGGTTGCGGACGCAGGGCGTACCGCTGCCGGCGGAGGCCCTGCGTTTTACGCCGCGGCCGCTACCCGAACTCGAGGGTCTGTTGCAGTGAGGTTGTCGTAGGCAATTGTGAGTAAGAACGCGAGCAAACATAACGACACGCAGGCACCGATTGCCATCGTCGGCATGGGTTGTCTGTTTCCGCGCGCGGCGGGCCTGAAGGACTACTGGCGGCTGCTCCATCGATCTGAGGACGCCGTCACGGACGTGCCCGAGTCTCATTGGCGGGTGGACGACTACTTCGACGCTGATCCGGCCAGTTCGGATCGAACGTACTGCCGGCGTGGAGCATTCTTGTCGCCTGTGGACTTCGATCCGCTGGAGTTCGGGATCGTGCCGACGGCGTTGGAGGCGACCGACACATCGCAGCTTCTGAGCCTGATTGTGGCCAAGGCGGCGCTGGCGGACGCGGGCTACGGCCCGGAACGTGAGTACGATCGTCAGCGGGCGGGTGTAATCCTCGGGGTGACGGGCTTACAGGAATTGTCTTTGCCGCTCAACTCGCGTTTGGAGTGGCCGGTTTGGGATCGGGCATTGCGCGAGGCGGGGGTTGATCCGGAGCTGGCAGCCGACGTGATGGAGCGGCTGTCTGATTCGTATGTCGAGTGGCAGGAAAGTTCCTTCCCGGGTCTGCTGGGCAACGTGGTGGCCGGGCGCATCGCCAACCGGCTGAACCTGCAAGGCACGAACTGCGTGGTTGACGCGGCGTGTGCCAGCTCACTGAGCGCGATGCACCTGGCGATTCTGGAACTGAGCGCCGGGCGCGCCGACGTGATGCTCAGCGGCGGGGTGGACGCCCTCAACGATATCTTCATGTACCTCTGTTTCAGCAAGACGCAGGCGTTGTCGGCGTCGGGCGATGCGCGGCCGTTTTCGAAGGACGCCGACGGAACGGTGTTGGGCGAAGGCATGGGCATGGTGGTGCTCAAGCGGCTGGACGACGCTCGGCGTGACGGCGATCGGATATACGCGGTGATTCGGGGGATCGGCACGTCCAGCGATGGGCGGTCCGAGAGCATCTATGCGCCGTTGGCCGCCGGACAGGCGCGCGCGTTGCGAGAAGCGTATCGCGTGTCGGGAGTCAATCCGGGAACAGTGCAATTCGTCGAGGCGCACGGCACGGGCACCAAGGTCGGTGACGTGGTCGAATTCGAGGCGCTGGATACGGTGTACCGCGCGGCGCGTTCCGAGGGTCGATGGTGCGGTCTGGGCTCCGTGAAGGCACAGATTGGACATACTAAGGCCGCCGCCGGGGCTGCCAGCGTGATCAAGGCGGCACTGGCTCTACACCACAAGGTGCTGCCGGCGACGATCAAGGTTGGCGAGCCTCATCCGAAGATGGACCTCGTTGGTAGCCCGTTCTACATCAATACGAGGACGCGGCCGTGGATGCCGGCGGATGAGCATCCGCGGCGGGCCGGCGTGAGCTCGTTTGGGTTCGGAGGCAGCAACTTCCACGTGGCGCTCGAAGAGTCCGGTCCGGCCAAGGTTGACGTCGCCTGGGATGGCTCGGTCGATATCGTGGCTTTGTCGGGTGCGACGCGGGACGAGTTGGCAGCCACGTTGGACGAGTGGATCGCGGCGATCAAGGGGGGGCAGAGCGACGAGCAGTTGGCCTATCGGGCAGCAGTCACTCGGCGGGAGTTCTCCGTTGCGGGTGAATGCAGACTAGTTGTCGTGGTCGAGCGGGGTAGCGACCGGGCTGGAATACTGGAAGAGGCTCGGGAGGCGCTGGGCGCGCGGGGTGGGGAATCCGAGTGGAGCTTGCCGGGCGTGTACTTCGGAGAGTCGCGGCCGGCGGGCGAGTTGGCGCTGCTCTTCCCGGGGCAAGCCAGCCAGTATGTCGATATGGGTGGCGAGTTGGTGTGCGTCTTTCCTGAAGCGCACGAGGCGATTGTGGAGGCGGACGCGACGCGTGTGGACGGGAGCCGTCTGAGCGAGTTGATCTATCCGCAACCCGTGTTTGACCAGCAGGAATCGGCCGCTCAGCGGGCATGTCTGGTGCGAACGGAAGTTGCCCAGCCGGCGATCGGAGCCGTGAGCTTGGGGCTGTTGCGCGTGCTGGAGCGGTTCGGCGTGCGGGGTGGGTTGATGGCCGGGCACAGTTATGGCGAGTTGGTCGCGCTGCGGGCCGCGGGGCGGATCGATGACGCCGGACTGCGGCGTTTGTCGGAGCTGCGCGGGCGGTTAATGGCGGCGGGCGAGGAAGATCGCGGCACGATGTGTGCCGTCGCCGCTCCGCTGGATGAGTTGTCGAAGTTACTCGACGAGAGTGACTGTGACGCGGTGTTGGCGAATCGAAACAGCCCCACGCAAGGCGTGATTTCGGGCAGTCGGGCGGGTGTCGAACAGGCGGCCGAGGCTTGTCGAGAGCGTGGTTGGTCAACGACGGCGCTGCACGTTTCGGCAGCGTTTCATAGCCGGTTCATGGTCGAGGCGCAGACACGGTTTCGTGAGGAACTGGACGACGTTGTGTTCGAGCCCGGCAGTGTGCCAGTGTTCGCAAACGTGTCGGCGGAGGAGTATCCGGCGGATGCGGCGGCGGCGCGCGACCTGCTGGGGCGGCAGTTGACCGCGCCGGTGGATTTCGTTGCCGAGGTCGAGAATCTTTACGCGGCCGGTGCCCGGGTCTTTGTCGAGGTGGGGCCGAAGAAAGTCCTGACCGGTCTGGTGAGGGCGACCCTAGGCGATCGGCCGCACACGGCCATAGCGTTGGATGCGTCTGGCGGCCGAGGCTCGGGAATGGTCGATCTGGCGCGTGCTCTGGCGCAGCTAGCGGTTCTGGGGCAGACGGTTGATTTGTCGCAGTGGGAGCCGGACGCGGTTGAGCCGCGGCGGCTCAAGATGGCGATCCCGTTGTGCGGCACCAATTATCGCGTGCCGCGTGAACGCAAGCCCGCCCGGGCCGAGCGCGTCAAACCGCGGGCGGTCCCCTTGGTCAGTGAGGAAGTCAAGGAAGTTATGAGTGTGAATCCATCCGGCAGTGGTCGTGTCAAGCCGATGCGTGATACGCGTCAAGTCCCGAGTACAGCGGCGACGAATGCAGGGGATTCGGCGATGCTCGAGCAGGTCCAGCAATCCGTGCGTGAGGGGTTGCGCGCGATGCAGGTTCTGCAACAGCAGACAGCCTCCGCCCACGAGCGTTTCCTGGAGAACCAGAGCGCGGCTCACAAAACGATTCACACGATCATGGAAAACCAACAGCGGTTGGTGGAGCGTGCGCTGGGGCTGCCGGGCAAGCCGTTGCCGCGCTGCGATGTGCCCGCGCCGGTCGCGCCGGTTGTCGCCGATCCAATTGTGCCGGCGACGTTTGAGCCCTCGCCCCCCCCCGCCGATGCGCAGCCGGTGGAAGATACTCTTTTGCAGACCATCAGCGAGAAGACCGGCTATTCGGTTGACATGATTGGTCTGGACATGGACCTGGAATCGGACCTGGGCATTGACCTTGTGCGGCGCGTGGAGGTGTTGGCGGCCCTGGAACAGCGGCTGGGCTCGATTCCCGGCCTGTCGCCGGAACGGACCAACGGTTTCCGAACGCCGCGTGAGATACTGGAGTTCGTGACGGGCAACGCACCCGAACCAACCAGGGCGTCCGAGGCGGCTGTCGAAAAGCCGGCGACGGCGGAAGCGGGGACGGTAGAAGATGTGGATGGGGGAGATTCCGCTCAGATTCTGCTGGAAGTGGTGGCTGAGCAGACGGGTTATCCGGTCGAGATGCTCGAGTTGGAGATGGACCTGGAAGCGGACCTGGGCATCGATTCGATCAAACGCGTCAGCATCATGGCGGCGGTTGAGGCGCGGTTGCCGGGGCTGGAGCGTGCCGATTCGTACATGGGCAGCCTGCGGACGCTCGGCAATATTGTGGAGTATATGAGCGGCGCGGCGACGACGGATGACACTGTCGTCGAGACGCCGGCGGTTGCGGATGCCGCCGAAGCGCGCGAGGTCACGAAGGAACACGAGCCTGAAGAAGACTCGGCGCGGCGGGTGCTGGAACTGGTGGACCTGCCGGCGATCGAGCCGGAGGACGTTGATCTGGCGGCGGGGCACGAGATCTGGGTGACGGACGACGGTACGGGTTTGGCCGGCGCACTGGGCGACATTCTGAGCACGCAGGGAATCGGCTGCCGCGTGGTGAAGCTCGGCGAGCCGCTGCCCGAGGAGAGTAAGCGACCGGTCGCGGGGCTGATTATCCTGGCACCGCCGACCGTGGCAAACGACGCGGTGTGGGATGAGCGTGCTGAGATCCTTAACAAGTCCGCCTTTGCGCTGACCAAGGAACTGGGCGGGCGATTGCGGTCGGCGGCCGATGAGGGCGGGGCGATTCTGGCGACCGTGTCGCGTTGCGACGGTGGATTCGGATTGATCGGCGGGGCATTTGACCCGCTGCAGGGTGGATTGGCCGGGCTTACCAAGACGGCAGCGCACGAGTGGCCCTCAGTGCGGTGCAGGGCGCTGGATGTGAGCCCTGACTGGACGGATATCAAGGCGGTTGCCGGCGCGATTGCCGGTGAATTGGGGGTGGTTGAAGGACCGATCGAAGTTGGCTTGGATGAGGGAATGCGGCGCGGCTTGGAACTAGTATCCCGGTCGGCGGACGTGGGTGAGTTGCCGATCGAGCCGGGCGACGTAATCGTGGTGACGGGCGGCGCGCGAGGGGTGACGGCGGAGGCGGCGGTGGCGCTGGCCCAGGCGGCGCGGCCCACGCTGGTGTTGCTGGGCAGGTCGCCGGAGCCAGAGCCCGAGCCGGATTGGCTGGTTCGGCTGGAGGGTGAAGCGGAGATCAAACGGGCCTTGCTGGACAACGCGTTCAACGGCGATCAGCCCAACCCGGCCCGGCTGGAGTCCGAGTACCGGGCGCGGGCGGCGAATCGCGAGTTGCTGCGCAACCTGGAGCGGGTGCGCGAGGCGGGCGCGACGGCGATCTACCGCTCGGTGGACGTGCGCGACGGCGAAGCGGTGGCGGCGATTCTCGACGCCGTGCGGCGCGACGCGGGTCCGATTCGCGGGTTGATCCATGGGGCGGGCGTGCTGGAAGATCGGCTGATTGAGGAAAAGACGGCTGAGCAGTTCGAGCGTGTGTTTGATACGAAGGTCGCGGGTCTGCGAGTGTTGCTGGATGCGATCGGGGCGGATGAGTTGCGTGTGCTGGTGCTGTTCTCGTCGGTGAGTGGTCGTTATGGCCGGCAGGGTCAGGTTGACTATGCGATGGCGAACGAAGTGCTTAATAAGGTCGCCCAGCGGCAGCAGGCCGAGCGGCCGAATTGTCGCGTGGTGGCGATCAACTGGGGGCCGTGGGACGGCGGTATGGTGACGCCTGAACTGCGGCGTGAGTTTGGGCGGCAGGGCATTGGGCTGATTCCGCTGGAGGTCGGGGCGCGGTGTTTGCTCGCGGAGTTGGGTGCGGGCGGCGGCGGGCCGGTCGAAGTGACGATCGGCGGCAGCTTCCCGCGCGCTGAGGCGGCCGCGAAGCATGCTGTGATCGTGGTGCCGACGAATGGCGATTTGACGGTGGCGTTTGAGCGCAAGCTGGACATTGACAGTCATCCGTTCCTGAGGTCGCACGTGATTGACGGGCATCCGGTGTTGCCGATGGCGATGATGGCGGAGTGGTTGGGGCACGCGGCGCTGCATGGCAATCCCGGGCTCATGTTGCACGGCCTGGACGATCTGCGCGTGTTGAAAGGTGTGGTGCTGAGCAATGGGCCGCGCGACATGCAAGTGGCGGCGTCGCGGGCGCGGCGTGAGGGTGATTACTACGCCGTCGATGTGGAGTTGCGGACGGGATCGAACGGCGATGAGGAGTTGTTGCACGCGCGGGCCAAGGTGCTGCTGGCGGATAGCCGGCCGCGGTCGCCGGAGTTCGCGGTACCGGCCGAGTTGGATAGCCGGCCGTATTCGCGGGGGATTGATGGGGCGTACGGCGAGGTGTTGTTCCATGGCCCTTCGTTGCGAGGGATAAGTCGCGTGCGGGGGATGTCGGCTGCGGGGTTGGTGGCGGAGTTGAAGTCGGCGCCGGCGCCGACGGAGTGGATGCATGAGCCCTTGCGCAGCGCGTGGATCGGCGACCCGCTGGTGATCGACGGGGCGTTGCAGCTTGGGATTCTGTGGGGGTTCGAGGAGCTGGGTTCGGTTTCGTTGCCCAACTTCGGTGCCCGCTATCGCCAGTATCGCGAGTTTCCGACTGGGGGCGTGACATCGGTGCTGGAGGTGCGTGAGTCGCATCCGCATCAGTTGATCATCGACGTGACTTTCCTCGATGGTGATGGAGCGGTCGTGGCGCGAATGGAGGGGTATGAATGGACCGTGGATGGGTCGCTCCGGCGTGCCTTCGGCCATGACGTGACGGTTGGCGTGTAGGCCGTGGAGCAGAGTGGCCCGAACGACTCGCGGGGCGGGCGGCGGATTGGCGAATGCCGTGCGCCAATCGCAGTGGTTGGCATGGGGGGTGTCTTTCCCGGCGCGCCCGATCTGGCGACGTTCGAGCGCAACCTCCTCGCGAACATTGATACGACGCGCGAGGTTCCGGCGGGACGCTGGGCACTCGATCGCGATGAGGTTTACGCCGGCGCTGACGAGCACGCGCCCGACAAGTTGTATTCGACGCGCGGCTGCTTTGTCGACGATTTCGCGCTTGACCCGACGGGGCTGCGGATCGACGCGGAGTTGCTGAGCGGTTTGGATCCGCTCTATCGGCTGGTGTTGCAGGCTGGGCGGGGAGCCTGGGTCGCTGGTGAAACTACGGGGCTCGATCCGGCGCGGGTCGGCGTTGTGTTGGCCGCGATCGCGCTGCCTACGGATGCGTCGTCGGCGCTGACTCGCGATGTGTTGGGGCGGTCGTTCGAGCGAGCGCTATTGGGTGCGCAGGCCGCGCATCACGATGACGCAAAATCGCGGCAGTGGGCGTGGAATTCACGGGTGACGTCGTTGCCGGCGGCGCTATTGGCCCAGGCGCTGGGCTTGGGCGGCGGGAGCTACACGCTGGATGCGGCCTGCGCGTCGAGCCTGTACGCGCTGCACCTGGCGTGTGAGGAGTTGCGGGCGGGGCGCGTGGACGCGATGTTGGCGGGTGGGGTGTCGCGGCCAGAGTGCTTATACACGCAGGTCGGCTTCAGCCAATTGCGAGCCTTGTCGCCGACGGGTTGTTGCCGGCCGTTCGACGCGGGCGCTGACGGGCTGATCGTGGGTGAAGGGGCGGGGCTGGTGCTGCTCAAACGGCTGGACGACGCGGTGCGCGACGGCGATTGTATCCACGCCGTCATTCGCGGCATCGGCTGGTCGAACGATGTCGCCGGCAGTTTGTTGGCGGCGGATTCTGAGGGGCAGTTGCGGGCCATGCGGTCGGCCTACGAGCAGGTTGGGTGGCGGCCGGAAGACGTGGACCTGATCGAGTGTCACGGTACGGGGACCCCGGTGGGCGACGCGGCGGAGGTTCGCAGTCTGCGAACGCTGTGGGAGGAGTCGTCGTGGCAACCGCGGCAGTGCGTGATTGGCTCGGTCAAGTCTATGATCGGGCACTTGCTGACCGGGGCGGGGATCGCTGGCCTGATCAAGACGATCCTGGCAATGAAGGCCGAGCAACTGCCGCCGACGGCGAATTACGAGCGGCCGGCGCCGGATAGCGAGTTGAACGAAGGCCCGTTCCGCGTGATCTCGGAGTCGGAGGCTTGGCCACGGCGGTCCGAGGATACGCCCCGTCGGGCGGCGGTGAGCGCGTTTGGGTTTGGCGGGATCAACGCACATCTGCTGCTGGAAGAGTGGGATTCGGCGTTGCACGAGACCGAGGCGGCGGGTGTTGGGGCGCTCCGGCCGGTCGCTTACGCTCGCGGTTCTGATCGGGTTGGCGAGTCGGTGCCGATCGCGATTGTCGGGATGGAGGCGCGGTTCGGTCGGCTGGGTTCGCTGCGCGAGTTTCAGGAGGCTGTGCTGAGCGGGTCGTCGGCGATCGAACCGCGACCGGCGGATAGATGGCGTGGTTGCGATGAGTTGGCCGGCGAGATGCTGGACGGTCGCGCGCTGCCGGGTGCGTACCTGGATAAGCTGTCGATCGAGGTTGGGCGTTTTCGGTTGCCGCCGGCGGAGATTCCGGAGGTTTTGCCGCAGCAGCTTCTGATGTTGCAGGTCGTGGACCGGGCATTCATCGACGCCGGCGTGTTGTCACGTGAACGGCGGCCGCGGGCGGGCGTGATGATCGGCATCGGGCTCGACCTAAACACGTCGAACTTCCATCAGCGCTGGGTCTTGGTGGATCGGGCACGTGAATGGGCCGGGCAATTGGGGCTCGACCTGAGCGATGCCGAGTTGGAGCAGTGGATAGAAGCGCTGCGCGCGGCAGCCGGGCCGGCGCTGAATGCGGGGCGTGTACAGGGTGCTCTGGGAGGGATGATCGCCAGCCGCATTGCGCGGGAGTACAGCCTTGGCGGGCCGAGCTTCGCGGTGTCGGCGGAGGAAGCCTCGGGGATTCGGGCTCTGGAAATCGCGGTCCGGGCGTTGCAACGGCACGAGCTCGACCTGGCCGTGGCCGGAGCGGTGGACTTGGCCGGCGACGTGCGCAGCGTGCTGGCGCGCCACGCGCTGCGGGCATACTCGCGCGGCGGAGAGGCGCGGCCCTTCGATGCGTCGGCCGATGGAACGGTGGTGGGCGAGGGAGCGGTCGCGCTGGTGCTCAAACGGTTGCCCGACGCTATCGCGGCCGGAGATCGGGTGTACGCAGTCGTCCGGGGCATGGGGGCGGCCGGCGGAACGGTCGATGGCGAGCCGTCGCCGGAGGTGTATCGGGCGGCGTTGGAGCGGGCCTACGATGACGCGGACATCGAGCCCGCGTCGATCAGCTTGGTCGAAGCGCACGGTAGCGGTGATCCGGATGAGGACCGTGCCGAGGCCGCGGCGCTGCTGGAATTCTTCACAAATACTGGCGGCGAGCCGTGTGCGTTGGCGTCGGTGAAGCCGAACATCGGTCATACGGGGGCGGCGTCCGGCCTGGCATCGGTGGCCAAGAGCGCGCTGTGCCTGTACCACGAGATCATGCCGCCGTTGGTGGCGTATGAAAAGAATGACGGTGTGGATTGGGGCGGGACGTTCCACATGCCGGCGAAGGCCGGGTATTGGCTGCGCGATCGGCGGAATGGTCCACGGCGCGCCGGCG
The DNA here is from genome assembly GCA_964619045.1 of uncultured Planctomycetales bacterium. Lineage (GTDB taxonomy): Bacteria > Planctomycetota > Phycisphaerae > UBA1845 > Fen-1342 > JANQFV01. The sequence goes on from CAZUCH010000025.1 coordinate 11,306, forward strand.
TGAGCGCCATGACATTGGATGGCAACTGCGCACACGTCGTGCTGGAGGGCGTCGAGCACGAGCCGGAGCACGGCATTATCGAGCGGCGGCAACCACTGGGGCCGCGGCGGTCGGCGGTGTTTGCGGTCGAGGGCGGGGATGTGGCGGCGCTGCTGACCGGACTGGATGTTCTTGACGAATTCCTCTGTGAGCAGTGGGGCGATGTAGAGCGTTTGGCGCGTGTGTGGCATGAACGCCGCGGGAGTGACGTGTCGGCGCGGCGTGCGTTGGCAATTGTCGCCGAGAGTGCCGAGCGGTTGGGCACGCTGATCGCTCGGGCGCGGCACGCTCTGGAGAACCACCCCGGCGAAGCGCTCGATGGCGGCGACGGTATTCACTATACGCCGCGACCTCTGGGGCTGACGGGTGAATTGGCGTTCGTGTTTCCGGGCTCGGGGAATCACTACGTGGGGATGGGCGGCGCGGTGGGCGCACATTGGCCGGAGATTCTGAGTAGGCTCGACGCAGGCACGGATCGGCTGAAGAGCCAGCTTATGCCGCGCTGGTATGCGCCGTGGAGGGCGAGTTGGGCGGCGGGTTGGGAGTCCGAAGCGGCCGCCGCACTCAACGCTGACCATCTGCGGATGATGATGGGGCAGGTGGCGCACGGGATCGTGATGAGCGACCTGCTGCGCACGTTGGGCATCGTGCCACGGGCGGCGATCGGCTACAGCCTGGGTGAGACGACCAGCTTGTTTGCGCTGCGAGCTTGGCGAAATCGCGACGAGATGCTGCGGCGCATGACGGAATCGCCACTGTTTCAGTCGGAATTGGCCGGGGCGTGCGGCGCGGCGCGGCGTACGTGGGGGTTGGGCTCGGAGGTCGCCGTCGATTGGCGCGTGGCGGTGGTCAATCGCTCGGCCCGGCAGGTTCGGCCGGCCGTGGCGCGTCATGTTCATGCGTACCTGTTGATTGCCAACACGCCGGACGAGTGTGTCATCGGTGGGCGCGGCGAGCAGGTTCGTGCGGTGATCGATGGGTTGTGCTGCGAGGCGGTGTACCTGGACGGGGCGGCGACGGTTCATTGCAAGATTGTCAGCGCGGTCCAGGACGCGTACCGCGAGCTGCACTTGCTGGAAACCACGCCGCCGGACGACGTGCGGTTCTATAGCGTTGCTTGGGGGCGGGCATATGAGTTGGATCGGGCAAGCGCGGCGGATTCGATTCTTGCACAGGCTCTGCACGGCTTCGATTTCCCGGCAACGATCGAGCAGGCCTATCGCGATGGTGTGCGTATCTTCGTGGAGCCGGGGCCGCGGGCGTCGTGTTGCCGGATGATCGATCGGATCTTGGAATCACGGCCGCATGTGGCCCGCTCGGCGTGCATTAGTGGTCAGGACAGCGTCGAGACGGTACTGAACCTGGTTGCGGCACTGGTTTCGCAGCGTGCCCTGAGCGATCTGACGCCGTTATATGGCAATCAGACGTGCGTAGTGGCTCATCGCAGCGCTGAGGTGGATACGGAGCGCCGGGCGTGCGTGGAGGTGCCTGTGGGAGGGCCTGCGCCGCGGCCGCCGATGCCGGTGGACGGCCGACTCGGAGGTCGGCCGCTACGCGAGCCGGTCGAGTCGCCTGCTCCGGTTGTGAAGGAGCTGCCAGCGGCGGAGGTTGAGCCGGCGCGCGGCGTGGTTCGTGAGCCGGCTCCGGTGCCTCTGGAGGTTCCGGCTGGTGATAGCATGGTGGGCATGGTGGCACGGTCCGGAGCGGCCGAAGCCCGGGCGCACGAAGCGTTTCTGAAGTTTAGTCGTGAAGCGACAGAGGCTATGGGCGTGACGATCGCATTTCAGGCGCGGCTGATTGAGTTGTTGGGTCGGGACGGCCGACTCGGAGGTCGGCCGCTACAGGGTGACTCCGGGGCGGTTGCGGCGCCAGTGAAGGACGCGACGCCGGACGTTGCGTATTCGCGTGAGATGTGCATGGAGTTCGCAGTCGGCTCGGTGGCGCGGGTGTTGGGGGCGGAGTTCGCCGAGGTGGATTCGCACGCGGTGCGTGTGCGTTTGCCGGACGAGCCGTTGATGCTCGTGGACCGGATCATGAGCGTAACCGCCGAGAAATGTTCGATGACCGGCGGCAACATCGTTACCGAGCACGACGTCCGCCCGGATGCGTGGTATCTCGACGACGACCGTTGCCCGACGGCGATTACGGTCGAGGCTGGGCAGGCCGACCTGTTCTTGTGCTCGTATCTCGGGATCGACTTGACGGTCAAAGGAACGCGGGCGTATCGGCTGCTGGATGCGGCGGTGACGTTCCAGCGCGGTTTGCCACGACCCGACGAAGTGGTGCGCTACGACATAACGATTGACAAGTTCGTTCGCCAGGGCGACGTGTACCTGTTCTTCTTCCGTTTTGACGGCACGATTGATGGCCAGCCGCTGCTGACGATGCGGGACGGGTGCGCGGGGTTCTTCACCAAGCAGGAAATCGAGGATTCGGGCGGCATTGTGCTTACGCCCGAGGAACGGGCGCCGGCCAAGGGCAAGCTGCCGGAGGACTGGCGCGAGTTGGTGCCGATGGGACGCGAGTCCTACAGCGAGCAGCAGATTGACGCGCTGCGGGCCGGCGACCTGGCGGGCTGCTTTGGCGAGCTGTTCGCGGGACTGCCGCTGAGTGATCCGCCGCGCATTCCGGGTGGGAAGATGCGACTGGTGCACCGTGTGACGAAGCTCGACCCGGCGGGTGGTCGCTACGGGCTTGGGTTAATCCGGGCCGAAGCCGACATCCACGCTGACGATTGGTTCCTGACGTGCCATTTTGTGGACGATATGGTGATGCCGGGCACGCTGATGTATGAGTGCTGCCTGCATACGCTGCGTGTGTTCTTGCTGCGAATGGGGTGGATCGGCGAGCACGGCAAGGTTTGCTATGAGCCGGTGCCTGGTGTGAGTAGCGCGCTGCGTTGCCGTGGACCAGTGACGGTCGATACCAGGGTCGTGACCTACGAAGTACACATGAAGGAGTTTGGCTACGGGCCGGAGCCGTACGTCATCACGGACGCCTTCATGTATGGCGACGGCGAGATGATCGTGCGGTTCACCGACATGGCGTTGAAGATCACCGGGCTGAATCGGTCGAAGGTCGAGGAAGTGTGGAACGGGCGGGGGGCGGTGATGCCGGTCGGTGACGGCGTTCCGGAGCCGATCGTCAAACCGGCGATTTTCGACGACGAGAGCATTCTGGCCTTCGCGATCGGCAAGCCGTCGGTGGCTTTTGGCGAGCGATATGAGGTGTTTGACAGCCAACGGCGCATCGCTCGCTTGCCGGGGCCGCCGTACAAGTTCTTGGATCGCATCACTGAGGTTCACGCACGGGCGTGGGAGTTGGAGCCCGGGGGGTGGATCGAGGGGCAGTACGACGTGCCGCGGGACGAATGGTACTTCCGTGCCAATCGTCAGCCGTCGATGCCGTTTGCGGTGTTGTTGGAGATTGCATTGCAGCCCTGTGGCTGGCTGGCGGCGTACATGGGCTCGGCGCTGCGTAGCGAGAAGGACTTGCGTTTTCGCAACCTGGGCGGGACGGCGACGCTGCACGAGGAGGTCTTCGCCGACGCAGGGCTGCTGACAACGCGCGTACGGCTGACCAACGTATCGCAGGCCGGCGGCATGATCGTCCAGGACTTCGACATGCAGATTTGGCGCGACGGGCGGGTTGTCTATGACGGAACGACGTCGTTCGGCTTCTTCTCGCCGGAGGCCCTGGATCAGCAGGTGGGTATTCGCGATGCCGATCAGCGGCTGTACACGCCGACGGATGATGAGGTGGCGCGCGGCCGGGGGCTTTCGCTCGACGCATACGCGCCACTGACGCCTGATGACGATAATCAGACGCCGGGGTTGGCGGCGGCGTTGCCGGGGCGTGCGCTGCGGATGAACGACACGGTCGAGTTACTGGTGGCAGACGGCGGCGTTCACGGTCTGGGGTTTGCCAAGGCCGTCAAGATGG
>CAZUCH010000026.1:0-15226 GCA_964619045.1 uncultured Planctomycetales bacterium
AAACTTCGCACCGCACTTGTCACAAATATAGGTCGTTTTTTCTGACATTCGTTTTCCTTTCGTTCAAAGACTGACGCCGCCGGATATAGGGTGCCTGACACCACACGGATAGAACCCGAGTTTCGTCCGGCGACGTCGAAACTCCGCCCACACATGGTGGGTGAGCTATGTTGCGGTCTTTTCTTTGTTCGTGTTGCGGCGGGCTCCGCCACCGGTTCGCCAGTGGTTGGGATTCTCGACGGGCTTTACGGCGTTCATAACTTCGTCCACGTTTGCGAGGTACATCCGGCCGATCCTAATCCGAGGGAGTCGGCGGGCTCGCATCCAGTTTCGTACCGTGCATAGGTTCACACCGAGCAGTCTCGCGATCTCATCGGTGGGCACCTGACATACTAACTTCGAGGGCTCGACGGGCTGCCCGTATCCCGCGATGGGTTCGTACACGTGCATCTGATCTCCTATCTAGTGGCGAGATACCAAGCGAGGCCAACGAGAAACCCGATCACACAAGTAACAACGGCGGCACCCCTAAAAGTAAGTGAGGCTACGGCCTTTGGTTGCTCGGCCTGGGCGTCCGGCTGTAGAGTAGCGAAAGTTATATCGGCAGGGATGCTTCTGTACGTAGTGTATGCGGCCTTCGAGTACGCGTACATTCGATCCCTCTGGTTATGCAAGCAGTGCCCGATATTGTGCCAGCGGCAGACCATATTGACGAGCCGTTGGTCGGACTCCTTGGGATTCCACCCCATCTTCTCCCACGAAGAGACCCGAGCCCGTATCCCCTGTAGCATGACGCGAACCTGTACGTTGGGCGTTGCTTTCCCGTACTGAGAGGAAGTACCGCCGCATTCTAGCCAGCGGTCGAGCTGGAACTGGAAGCAGCCCCATGACTTTCCGTTGTCGCCGAGGGGCGGGTCCGTACGGCAGCTACTTTCCTGCTGGGCAATAGCCGCGACTAGATTCGCTTCTGTCGGGGAAGCTCCCAGCGACAACGCGATTCCAGCAATCATTGATAGAGTCATCTGTTAGTCCTTTCGTATAGGTCCCACGATCTTTACGCCACGAATGGCACGATACCGATTTCGAGTCCCCGTCAACCGCACGGTTCTGGTATTCGGGAACAGTTTCTTGAGCCGCTTGAAGAACACGGACTCATTGACCGCGTCCAGGGAATGGTCGAGGCAAAAGTACACGTACTGGTTATAGAGGACGCTCTTCGAGATCGCAGACGTTGGTGCGGCTTTTATTCTCGACTTTGCGAATGCACGGATCGGGTCGTCCTCATCTCGGTAGTCTTGCTCGGCAAGAGTCAGCTTCTTGGAGTCTGTGAATCGACCGTTTCTCGTGAGCCGAATGGCCCCCTCAATCGCCCAATTCATAAGCCCGGCTCTCTCAGCCGCGATCTTATCTCCGAGGAATGGGTCTTGATTTTGTCCCAGGTATTGGTTAGGGAAACACACAAGGCGTAGCCGTCTCCAAAACCCATCGCTGTCGTCGCCGACCTGGGGCCGTTGGTTCCACGAGATAATTTGTCTAGCCGATACGTTCACCGTGACCATCGAGATACCCTTGCGGTTCACGGTGATAGGATCATCGCTGATGACACTCTTGAGTAGCGTCGTGGGCAACGAAAGTTTCTTGCCCTTACTCGTGGACTGGGTTTCAGTCGCGAAGTTCACGAGCTTATCGTACATGGGCTCCATCGCGAAGTCGTTGCCCCACTTCTCAAGGGGGACACCGCTGAAGTTCACGGGGCCTAGCAGATTCTGGATAGCCCCGCAGAAGACACCCTTGCCGTTCGCACCCTCTCCCTCTAAGAAGAGCCCGGTGTGTCGTCTGGTATCCGGCGTAAGACAGTACCCCACGAACTCCTGGAGGAAATCAATGGTCTGCTGGTCGTCGTTCAACCAATCGTGGAGCGAATCCATAAAGACGGGGCATCTCGCATCCGGTTCATACCAATACGGAAAGCAATGCCGCGAGAACCACCGTGGGTTTCCGGGAACCAACTCGGGTTCTTTGGACTCAGCGGCTGCCGTCAGGTCAAGTAGCCCGTTTCGGAACGCGATCCACGCGTGACTCCTCTCGGCTTTGTTTATAGGGGCTACCCACATCGGCATCGTGGGGGGCTTCTCCTCGTCGATCTTGGCTTCTGCACAATATATGAGATTTGTGCGAGTCGAATTACTGAAGTCACCCTCGCCCTGAGCCATCAAGTATCTCACGATCATGTGCCGGAACTCCCGAGGTGACATCGGGTGATACGTGGAGATTCCATCCCATTTCCAGTATTGGCCCTGGAAGTACCGGACGGTCCGATCGGACTTTCCGCTCAGCGTGCATCGCTTCTTGATGAAGTCTCGCATAAGAGTCGTACAATTCGGCATGGCTATCTCCTGCGTAAGTTCTCGACCTGCTCGCGAAGTGTATCTACGTCGCCTTCCAGTTCATCCACTTCCGTGAGCAACTCGCTGTTCTTGCGATCCAGCTGGTCGAGTTCTTCGGCGGCTCCTGGGAGCTCTTCGGGTAACTCGTTCTCCAGCTCGGCGGGGTCCACGTCCTCTACGTAGATTCTATGCCCGTTCAACTCTTCTTCAGTGCGGAATTTAGGTACGTAGAAACTAAAATCCATTTTGCTCCTCCTTCTCGGCTTCAATGCGGACACGCTCGGCGTGCTCCTCGAGGGTGAGATTCAACATGGGATTTCGGGAGAGGTTCCGACGCGATCGTAGAATCGCGTAATTGCAGAACCGGCCACCCACCTGGAGTGGCTTATCGCCTTGGGGTACCGTTACTCCCAACTCCGAAAGCTCGGTGTTCGTACTACTCATGAGTTTCCTTTCATAATAGAGTACTACTGGTGCTGGGAGTCGAACCCAGCTAGCCACCGCGGTCTGGTCACCAGTACCTATGAGGGTCATACTATGGGGTGGTGATCTCGAACTTCGGGAGCCGAAACTCAAGATGTTTCGGATCGTCGAGGCGAACTATAACCGACACGTACATCAGTTGCTCTGGGCCAGGGACACGCACAAGCACGGGCAGCGTAGCTACGTCGGGTACTTTCCCTGTGTCGAAGTCGGCCAGTAAGAGCCAGCCAGCATTCTCAGGTTCCGTAAAGTTGAGTGACGGTAGGCTATAGTCCGTCCACCCAAGGGATTCGAGGTACATCTCGGCATCTGCTGTGAGTTCCCTAAATGCTGGTAGCTCGGTGTTTTTCACCATGATATCTCCTCGTAGAAAAAAGGGTGGGCAGTTTATGACGTGCCCAGGTCAAGCTCTAGCCCACGATGCTGTAGTTCGTGAACTCGCCACGCTTCTTGACCACGAGGTTCATCGTGGTGCCCTCGCACTTGTTGTTGATGAGCCGGAACCCCTCTTGCATATTGGGGATCTGGACGCCCCCAGCAAGCAGAGCTGCCAGTGCTTTTCCGAACCCAAGTGATGGATTCGCTTTGCCCTTGGCGGTCTTCCCGGCGAAGATACCGATCCGCATCGTTCGCTCTGCCAGATCCTCTCCGGTCTCGGGGTCAGTGCCCTCCATGATTGTCATGGGGACGTTGCACCCAATAGCGTCGTTGTCCTGCTTGTCCTTGTAGGTGAAGAAGGAGGCTTTCGACAACGTAACCGGGAAGGTTCCTTCCGGAGGGTCCCAATCATCGAATTCGTTGGCGTTGTCCCACGAATCCTGACACGCCTCTTGTGAACATGCGGCTACCAACTCTTCAAAATCTTGCTTCTCAGCCATTCGTAATCTCCATTCTTTGGTGATTATCTGTTGCTTTAGAGGGGAACATCCCCTCTATGTTTTGCTTCGTACGCTCTCCGCTTTCGCGACGGCTTCCTTATACGCCTCGCAGATTGTGTCCCACCCGTACCCTTCCGCAAGTACGAGTTCAGACGGCATCGTAAGATTTCCTCCGATATCTGGAAGTAGGTTTGTGCTGTCTGCTTTCGTGAGCTGCATCCGTACCGTGCCAACCATCCGAGTTGTCACACGAGTCTCACTGGTCTGTACGTCTTTGGAGCCAACACGCTTGGTGACAGGCACTCTCTCGTGGACGGAGTCCGGCTTCAGCTCGGTCCCCACGATAAACTCAGCTGCCCGGTACATCCCAGCGTACAGCTGGGGATTCACGGCTGGCCGTTTCGACCCATCCTCTTTCTCTTTGATATGGCCATTTGCGAACCAACCATACCCCGCGTTCCCGAGTCGCCGGAAATATCCCACGACCTCGGATGTTACTATGTCCCAGCCGCCGCTCCCCTTGCCCCCGCTCTTGTACTCGCGGATATCTTCGGGGATGTTAGATTTCCCTGCTAGCTTCTTCTGAATCTCATCGGTGAGTCCCGGGATCGCAAGCCCGTACAACAGCTCGTCGAGCGTATCAACGCCGATCGTGTCCCATGGACGCTGACTTACCGGCAACGCACATAGCCAGTCAATCATCTTGCGGAAATCCACGAGCGACGAGATCTCTTGGTAGTCGGACCTCGCATTCTTGACAAGGTGACACTTCTTCTCGGTGTCCAGCACGAGGCACCTCGGGATACTGGTGAGTAGCCCGGTCTTTCCACTTTTCACCGCCGAGAAGTTGACCCATCTTGTCTTGCAGATCGGTTTGATCGGGGGCTTCTCGCCACTGTACACGATCGGGGAGCCCCCCAGTGGACTATTCAATGTCTGCATCGGACGCCTCCTCGGGAATGCTATGCGAGGCCAGGATATCCCGGAACTCCAAGATGAAAATCTCCTCGTTGTTGACGGTGATCCCCGTTCCCATATACCCGAGCCAGAACACGACTCGGCCGGGCAACGCATCCAGTAGCCCGGGAGGGTATGGGTTATCCTTCAGTGGTTCTCCTACGGCCAGCACAGTTCCTTGGTTCAAGTTTTTCTGTGCGTTCGTGGGCAGAATTACACCGCCCTCCGTAGTTTCACCGGTCTTGTGTTGCCGGACCAGGATATGTCCCGGCCACGGCATCAATCCATGCAAGTCACGTTTCAGTTTCATGGGGTCTCCCTCTTCTTGTATAACGTGGTTTCGAATCTAGACGGTGGGATCTTGGTATCCGTACCAGGAGTCCCGCTGTGTGTCGTCCATCTCGCTTATGTCCGTGTTGGGTCCCTCGTCCGCACCTAGCGCAGCATAGTTCTCGTAGTGCATGAGGGCCATAAGGTTGAAGGCTGCATTGCCGAGGTGGTCCTCGTCGTTTTTGCCGAGTTGCCATGCTACGATGTGCCGATACAGAGACGCAAGGCATCGTTGGAACGGGATACCCTTCTCCCAGTTTCGATCCCCGTAGTGGTCGGCACCTCTCCGCATTACGTGGCCGAGTCGCTGCAAGAACAGCGGACTAATCAGGTCGATCCGCGGCTTCCCCTCCTGCGAGTCCCTCTGGGCTCCGGTCGGGAAATTGTCCTTCTTGTCGTTGTCGCATTTTGTCACTGCACGTGTCTCCTTTCAACGGCTTTCCTGTGTCTCGTGGTTCGTTCACGTTGACGCACTCGAACTCCTCGGCGATTAGATCTGGCCACCGCCCCGGATTCGACGTGCATAGCTTCAAGAATTTACATGGTCGTCTGTAAGCCATGCAGCTGCCAGTGCTTCGCGGATACCGGTGAAGTCGTGGCACCGAGTTCGTTACCTTGCCCATTAGGAACAAGGTCGAGACGAACTCCTTATTGAGGAGTGGCTCGGGGAACAACGTCCAGCTCTCAAGAAACGGGTACGAGTTCTCGGCTTCACGGATCGCACGAAGATTCTCGTACTCTCCGGTGCTTTGATACCAGCGGGCAACTCGCTCACAGTACAAGTGGTACTGGGGCACCTCGTCGGTGAACACTTTCCGCTGCTCGGTTTCGTCCTTCCGCTTGCCGCGAGTAAACGTGTGGGTCTCCCAGACAAAAGCTCGGTCTTCGCGGCCGAATCGTATCGTGGGCTTTTGAATAATACTGTGTAGGATACCCACGCAGTCCCACTCGGGCTTTACCTGAGCGAGGAGCCAGCGGTAAAGCTGTCCTTGCGTCTCGATAGGACACGTGAGGGACCGATCTACCGCGGAGTCGCTCGTCGTCTTGTAGTCCACGATCCAGTACTTGTTGGTGCGTTTGTCGCGAATTACACGGTCAAGTGTACCCTCGATTGGACGCTTGAGGCCCTTGAGCCGAACCACGATTCGTTGCTCGACCATCACGGTTTCGTAGCGTTCCCGGTCCCAAGTGAAGTATTGCTTGCACGCCGTGAACATAGCACGGGCCAACACGAGATTACACTCCAGGTCGCGTTCTAGCCTCTGCTCATCCTCGAAGTACGCGAGGTCCGCACCGTCTTGTTCCTTGAACTCGGCGAGCAACTTGTCGTTTACGTCGCCGCACCACAGCGTTGTCTTCTCTTCTGGGATGCCACGCCACGCGTCCTCGATGAACTTGTGGTAGTACTGGCCGACGCTCAACGCGGGGCTATACCGCGGTCCCTTGGGCCGAAGCCCGAACCGCTGCACCCACATATACTTGCGGGGGCAAGACCGATACAGTGCGATCCCGCTCTGGCTGATCTTGGGCTTCTGGATACCGAGACCGGTCAACTCGCTAACGGTGCCCCGGTCTGTGGTCCAATCTATTCCCACGAGTCTCTCGTGGAACACGTAGAGATACGGGTCGCTGTCACCCGGGGCCGTGCCCAGCTGGTCCCTTCGTTTCGCTAGTGAGCTTTTCCGCTCTGCCATGATTGTTCTCCCTTCTTTGCATGTATGTCCTCCCAGTAATTGTTCCAGGCTACTCGCACGATCCAGGCCCCCAGCTCTCTCCGGTCCGCAGCTGTCTTCGCGGCCACCCACATCAGCTGGATACCACGGAGGTGCAACGCACGGCATAGCCGATCCATAGCGAGATCCGGATCTTGCACGTAAGCGGGTTTCCGAAACTCTTTGACGCCGAAGTCCAACAGTAAGTAGGGATGCCGAACTTTCGCGAGTCGGTTCAGGCACCTCTGGAATCGAGGCCCGTCTTGTCGTCCCACATTCTGGCAGATCTCGGGGGGGCTGCCCTTCCGCTCAAAGCTAGAGCCCAGCTCCCTGATCTCGTAGATGCCGTCTCCGTCCTCGACGGTGTAGTCCCCGGTCTTCAGCGTCCTATCTTCCTTGACGATCTGGAAGAGCTTAGAGTGGCCCCGGTGGTCTGCCCACCGTAGCGTGTCTGGAAACAGCAATGGGTTCTTCTCGCGAGTATCTACGATGACGGTCAGTTTATTCGGGAGCTTCATTGGGAGCCTCCCTGTCTTTGCTAGGACCCTCCGCGAGCTTCAGGACCTTCTGGGCCAAGTCCTCATTGGCGAGGAGAATCTTGGCTAGATGATTTGTCGCGTCGAATAATCCCATCGTCGGGCTACGGAGGATTAGCTCGCCTAGCAACCGCCCCAGTATTTCGTGAGGCTCCGCGAGATCTAGTAAGCAGTGGGAACAATCGTCGTGATCGCAGTCTGGTTCGTTCCAGCGGTAAATTCGGACGGGGTCTTCGTCCGGGAGAGTAATCTCGATCATGTTACACCTTTATTTCTGTGCCGTCCGGGAGGACCGCACGGTTCCCTTGGATATCAATTGTGTACTGCGTGAAGTCCTTACCCGACTTCCCGATGTACACTAGCTCGACGCCGTGAGCCCACCCAGTAGGAGAGCCCCCTTGTCGATACGAAGCTGTCGGCAAACACAAGCAGCCCGGGCTGGTAGCCGAGACTGTACGGCCTCTCGCCCACGGCAAGCTATGCCGCTCTCGCTGAGACCTATGTGTGTGCCCAAAGATCACGGAGCGTACACCACTCAATTGCAGATGCCTTGCTGCTGCGTGACGGCAGGCCGTCCATCCGTGTATCAACGCCAGATTCGGACACGGTAGATACGCCGACCTCGTGTTGATATTCCACTCTTCCATGTAGGGGCAGACCTTGAGGTTCGGTATCGCGGCCTTCAAGTGCTTGAGCGGGTTTACCAACGGCCAAGCAGCTTGGCCCGCGGCCCCGCTCTGAGCACAGGCCCTCTCGACCCAGTGCTCGTGGTTGCCCTCGATAAACACGGACTTCGTAGCGTACGTGGAGAGTGTCCGAAACCAGTCCACGGCCGGAGCTAGTTGTCGAGTCACCCAGTGCTCCGCACCTTGGTTCTCGCCGATCAGTTGGTTGGGGTGCCGCTTCCACGGACCATTGTCAATGAGGTCGCCGAGATGCACAAGAGTGGTCGGCCGAACGTGCTCGACGATCTTGGTTGCTATAGCTACTGCTGGCTTGCTTTGGTACGGCCAGTGCGTGTCCGGGATTGCTATTAGAGTTGTCCCTTTTCGTGCCATGTTTCTCCTTATTGGGAGTTACTCGTCGTACTACCCATCGGCCCATCAGAAATAATGTCGGTAACGCTAGTACCGACCCTCCCGCAATAATGCGGAAGGGCCACGGGTCTCCGTCCCCGTACGTCTTCGTGGAGTTAGTCTGTAACCCTCCTTGGTTACTAGACGTGGTACTAGCGGCCGACGCCTCGTCTCCGGTGGCTTCCGTAATGGGCTTCTGCGTGCTCTTAGGGAACAAACAACCACCCATCACGGAGATCACAATGAGTCCAACGAGAAACCAGACCAAGAAATTACTCATGGTTGTCACTCAGTGGGCCTGGGTTCACGACGGGGCTCCTCAGCTCCAGCGTGAGAATCCCGCCCGTGGTCAACCGACCGCCCTGATACAGCTCGAAGCCCCCTTGTATTGGCCCACTCAAACTTCCCGAGTACGCAACCCCGTTGTCGTTGAGCGTCTTGAGGGTTTCCCCAAGCATCTTCGTCGAGTTATCCGAGCAGCCAGCTGCCACCAGGACAATCGCACACGCCAATAGAATACAAAACCGTTTCATGTGTTCCTCCGTGCGAGCACTTCGATCTCGTGCTCGATCTTAAGTTCCCGTCCTAAGTGTCGTTGCAAGTCCACGTAGAACGGGGGGTTGTCTATGTACTTGTCGAATAAGCCACGGACAGGTTCCTCTTCTTCGGGTGGGCTGTCTGTGTCAATCGCGTCGTACACGTTTCTCACGATCTTGGTCTTCAGGCCAAGTCGTTGTATGGCGTCTCCGATTTGTCGTTGGGCACTCTGTAGTATCCGAGCAGCGATTGTCTGAATCGGGTAGTTACAGATATTCGTGATATACGTAGCTCGAATGGTCTTCGGGGAGCCACGGAAGGATCGCCGGTCTCCGATGAGCGGCAACTCCATGTACTGCTTACGACAAACCTCACTGATGAGTTCGTTCTGCCACTCCGTCAATCTCGCATATTTCCGGGACGTACTCCGGATAATGTGATTGCAGAACGATAGGTCCAGCTCGATCCGGTTATCCCGACGAGCTGTAGCTTGAAGCGTATTCGCACCTCCTTTGAAGTTCATAAGGAAGTTGACGGTCTTCCCCAGTTGTCTCCACACTCTGATCCCGTCCCATAGTTTATCGGCCCTCCCATCGTTGTATGCTGTAAGAAATTCTATGATCAAATTCTTACAGACGCCGTACTGGTAGCCTCCCCGCATCGTATCACGGAGCGAAGCTAGTATCGTTGCTCCAGTAGCTAAGTGCCGATCTACACCGGCTTCGTACTCTCTCATCATGACGGGGTCGCCGCTTAGCAACGCAGAGACACGTAACTCGATCTGGCTCAAGTCGCATTCCAGCACCACGCCTCCGGGGAATCTCGACGTGTAGCACGCCTTGATCTCCTTCGGGTCCGTCATAACACCTGGATTGCTACACGTAAGTCGTCCTTGCTTAGTTCCACCTGCCTTTCCAGCTCCATCACTGTCGTACGTAGGGCATGGATACCATGTAGGATACGCCATACGTCCGACCAATCCTTCTCGCGGTTTTGTGAGGTACTTTGTGGTATATCGGGATCGAGCGTCGCGAGCCCGCTTGAAAGTGCCAAGCATTCGCATCTGCCTGGAGTAGATCGAGCTAATGGGAAGACAACCAACGATGAGATTCCTGTTGTCTTTACCCGTTGACACGATCTTCGTTTTCTTAGAGATGGCAAGCCGCTTATCCCCGGCGAGCCCGGCCTCGTTTGCTGCGTCTCGTACCATATTTCGGAGAGGGTTTTGACTTCCCTTACCGGAGAGTCGCAGTCCCCACCAGCCATGTGAGCGGCCTTCGCACCACTCCGCTTTGGCACGAAGTGTTTCATCCAAGGCTTTGAGTTTGTCTCTGTCGTAGCAGACACCCGCCTCACCCATCTCCAGAATGGTCCAGAGTATATCGGAGTAGAAGGCCAGACAGTACTCGCTAAATCGTGCCGTCTCGCTACCGCGTAACGTACGGAGCTTAAGTCGATCCCAACACTCCAAAGTAGCAGCAACATCAGCACAATTGTAATAGTGCAACTCAGGGTCATGGCGATCATCATATCGGAATCCTTGTCGCAAACTACGCTCCTCGTCGTACTTATGGACGCGGAGCAATAGGGCCAATTCTTTGAGTGATTTCTCGGGCCTTGTATCATCCTCCATGAAGTTCGCGATCGAAAGATCAAGCAACTTCCAGCCTTGCGACAGTGACCTCGCACGGCTTATAAGCTGAGCGATCTCCGGAATCACATCCCGAAGGCACATCAGGTCGAAACACAGGTTCTGCCCGAGAATACTCCATCCCTTCTTCGTGCAATCTCCTATAAACGAGATGAACGCACCGGTGTCCTCGGGGAACGTCCATACAGCAGTCCCGATCTCTCCGGACGACTCTCTCCACGCAACCGCCGCGGTCTGCAATAAGTTCTCGGTGGAAGCCCCGTCCACGGCCCTCATCTTCTTGGGATGAAACGTGGATTGGGGCGGTGCATCGCTCACGGCTCCATGCGTCTCGATATCGAGGCTTAGGATTTTCGAGCCGTCGTGGTCGTGAGGTTCAAACGAAAGACACCCACGATATTTTGGCACCACAAGATCCGTCGTAATCTTCCCGGTGTTCAAGTACTCGATTGCAAGCAGCAAGTGCTCTTTGATCGAGGACGCCATTGACGGATCACGGCCCGGCAACAATATGCCAGGGTTGAAAGTAAAGAACGAGGTGGGACCTCCCGGCAACTTCACGGGCTGGCCTTGCTTGCGGAGACTCCGCCCCAATGTAGAGCCAGAGACCGCCTTCGAGGCCGGTGCCCCGCACGCCAGGATATACACGTGGTCGTACCTAGCTTGTAACTGGACGAGATCGTCCCATAGATACAAGCTACACTTCTTGGCTTGGGACTCCGTGATATCCACGCCGCTCGGAGGAGCACACCGGACCGCGTTGGTCCCATACACCGCGAGGGGCTTATCTACGTTCGCCGTGATGTACCCGATGTACGCGGTTCTCGCGAGTTTCCCCACTTCTCCGATGAATACGTGATCGGCTGCGTCCTCGTTGCGGCCGGGCTTCTCGCCGACGACCACAAGAGCGTCCTTCGCGAGCGGGTCTCCTTCTAGTAACTCCATGCGGAGACAGGGATGCTTCGCAGACTCGTGGAGCGGGCATCGTTTACACAAGCTATCGCGGTGGAAATACATTAGGAATGCAGCCCTCCGCCCTGGGGAGTCTCACTCTCATCGAGATGCTGACGGGGCACGCAGACCCACGCCGCGACCCAGAAGCAATCGTCGCCCATCTCGCGGACGAGCGGGGCCTCCTCGATCGCGACAGTAAGCGGCTCCGCGTACAGGTGGCGGGCTACCGCGACTACCCTTTCCTTTTGGTCTGAAGTCATCTGAGTTCCCCTTCCATTTCGACTGTCAGTCCGTCAATAGCTTCTTGGAGATCCCGCTGTTCTTCTAGCTCGTAGATGTCGAGGCGGGCCTCCAACGGTGGGATCTCGGTGCCGTCACGCAGACGCACCGATACCGGCTGCACACGAGGTGCTCGTAGCTTTACACTATTCATGGGGTCTCCTTTACTGGTATCCGTCTAACGTCGAGAAGCCTCGATCGCTGAGACGGTCTCTCATCGTTTCTCCAAACTGCGTGGCGAGTTGTCCGCTGCCTTCCTGCTGGCCGAACGGCATCGACATCTGGCGTAATGCCCTGCTAGGCCGCATAGAATTCGCATTGGCTCGTGTCGTATTCGCCATCAGCGAGATATCGCCGCCGAGGAACTCGTGGGCTCCTGCCCCCATCGAGGTAGCCACGATTTGTGAGAATTGCTCTCGATACTCGGGCGGCAAAGTTTTCAAAATCTGCTCGATCCGCGGCATGATCTGCCGCATCTGCGCAGCTCTCACATCGCTCTTCTTAAGGTATAGGTCCCCGAGGCCCGGGTACTGGTCTTTCCACTGGGCCTTGACCCTACGGACTCCCTCAAGGTCGTTTGCCATCAAGCTGTCCACGAACTCTCTCCGGAATCCGCGGACTTTTTCCCGCTGCCCAAGAATATACCTGGTGGCAGCTAGCTCGGTTCCCGCATCGAAGTTCGAGATCCCAATACTCTTGAGCCACAAACTCGTCGGGGACTGATACCCCACAAGTTGCCCGCGGCTATAAATCGGGACCCGCCCATCCTGCGTTGGGGTCTCGTAGTCCGCGTAGTTTCGACCCATCCACTCGGCGATAGCTGGGGCTCCTGCGGTCGTCATCCTGGAGAGCTGCACACCGCCGGGTGTCAGAAGCGGGATCGCGTCTTTCAGCTCCTCTATGTCGCCCTTCACGGCGGCCGATGCTCCCTGCCCAATAATCTGCACGAGTGGTGGCACCAACGGCACGATGCCGAATGGCGAGTCCTCGTTCCCAGCTTGCGGCATAGCACCGAACATCAACGCGTCACTGACATCGACACCGGCGGCCTTCCCTGCTTCATACGTGATACCGCCCGCAGCCATCATACGACCGAGCGTACCGAAATTTCGACCGCCTTCCCCGCCGAGCCGTGTTGCGGGACCAACCGCAAACCCTAGCGTTCTCATCGGGAACTGCATAAACTGGCGGGCCGGACCCCACCATTTGACAATCGAGGACGGGGCACCCATCGGGCCACCTCCGTACTGCGTCATCTTGGTGATCTGTTCGCCGAATTTCGCGGCCTGCTCGACGAGCTGGGGGCTTCCCTTCGTGAGCACCACGGACTTTTCGATTAGATCATCGAATACCGTGTGTCCGACCATCTCATCGACATACTTGTAGTAGCCCCCGTAGAACGACGTGAAGCGGTTGAGCCGCTCCGATGCCGTAAACAGCGTTAGGGCTTTCTCTTCGAGCTGGCGGATAGTACGCTTGGTCTTGCTTGGTAGCCTGAATGCTTCGTGATACGCGGCATCCAGAGCATCCTCGAAGCCACCCTCGTGGGTCAGCCCCGTGATATCAAAGTCCGTCCCCGCGATTTCGGGGAACGATTTCTTGAACGAGTCTTGACTCGAATGGCCCTTGGCTTTCATTCCATAATACTTGTTGGTCCGTTTGAGCGTCTCCGACAGCCCACGGCCCGTGTATTTCCCCAGCACCGGATACGTCGTAAGCACGGACTGCAACGCGTTCTTCATCGGGCTGACAACGTTGAGCCCCAGCGTGCTCGTGTACAAGTAGTTCTGGATCGCAGAACCCATCCGGTGCCACGTCACACCACTGTCTTCGGCTAGAGGTCTCATCAAGAAGTCTTTGGTGCTTTTAGGTATCGGTAACTTCTTCAGGTGGTGAGCCGCCCACATCTTGGTCTGCGAAAACCGCAACGAATCCACGGCTTGTTCCCAGGAGAGCCTCCCACTCACTAGCGGGATATACGTCTCCTTGAGCATGTTGGCTTTGACGGGGTCCGCACTCGCAACCAGTTCCAGCTCTTCTTTGACCATCTGGCCGGGCGACCTCTCGCCCCCGGGCCGTGTCATCGACCAGCCCTTGGTTTGGGCCATTCCCCGGCTGTAATTCTCCGTGGTTTTCGGGAGCGACAACCCATACCTCCGGAACTGCCCGAGGTACGCGCCTGTCGCTTTGTCCACGTTGAGAGCATCCAGCTGCTTATACGCACGGGCTACGTCGTCGTTCCAGAGACCAGCCGCTTTCATCCCGGACTCGGAGGGCAGCATAATCCCGCCACGCTTGGCCATGCTCTTGGAATGGACCTTCGTAACGCTATGTCCGGCCTGTTCCATCGCGGCTACGTTCGACGAACCCCCGCGACTCGCTGACATCTTCGATACCCACGCTTGCGTTCGAGCCTGCAACGCGTCCCGGTCCATCGTTTCAATACGCGGGAAGTAGTGTTTGATCGTTTTATCGAGACCGGGCTCAAGCCCCGCATCTTTGAGCGCAGCTCTGATCGACGCAGTGTCGGCGGCACGGGCACCCCCTATCGCAGCATCGAACTCCTTCCGCATAGCGTGCCGCATCTCACCCTTGAGGTACTGCTCGGCCTTCGTAAGCGCAAGGCGTTGCGGCACCAACAGCCGAGACATAGCAGGGTTCAGCTTAGTGCGGGCCAGTCCCCACAAGTCGTGGCTGCTCCTGTCCAGCCCGTCCATTGAAGCAGCGACTTTACTCAGTGACGTCTCGTCGAACGAGCCGCCCATCTTCTGGTACTTATCGAATACGTAGCCGTAGCGTGCCGACCACTCGGTTTTATGCCCGTGTGTCGTACGCACGATATCGTCGAAGATATTGCCGAGTCTCCCGCCAAAGATCTGCCGGAAGTCCATAAGGGCCATCATGCCGGGGAAGTGCTTCTTGGCGTAGTGCGAGAGCTTGTCGCCGAACTTCAGCAGTCGACTCGCGTGGGCCACCGGATACGCAGCTGTTAGCGCGAGACCCGCAAGTACCATAGGGTTCGAGGCCATCTCAAGGACAGCGGCCAACGGCCCCTCTTTCTCTCCGAGATACCGCTTGGATGCGCTCTTGCGTTCTTCGGGGCTCAGCGTAGCTGGTTGAAAGACCGCACGGCCCACCCCGCCTGCGTCACCCTGCAAAAGTTCCGCGAACGCAGATTTTGCGGACTCAAACGGATTTGATTGCAGATCCATGAATCTCCTTAGTATTTACGGAGCTGGCTAAACGACGGCAGACCACCCCTCATACTCTTTTCGCGAATCCGCGCCAAGTAGTCCCCGTACTCAGGGTCCAACGCAAGGGGCTGCCCTTCGGGTTTCTCGGGGATAGCGGGTAGTTGTGGTTTCTGACCGGGCGGAGCCTCCTGCATAGCACCCATCACAGCGGTCGACCCTGCCGATATCGCGGTGCCCGCCAGCATAGCCTGA
>CAZUCH010000027.1:0-13506 GCA_964619045.1 uncultured Planctomycetales bacterium
CCCCAACTGGGCATGGCAATCGGCGATGACACGCGAGATGGCCTTGCCGACGGGGTGGTTGTAGAACGGCATGGCCGGATCGAGGGCATCGTTGAAAATGCAGCGGCCGACCGTGGTGGTGAGGAGACCATTGGCGGGTGCGGGCTCGGGCATTGCATCGCGATCGGGTACGATGTGCGACTTCTTGACGCGGACCCTGATCGGAGTATGCATGCCGATCTGCCCCGTCGTGTGTGCCATCATGGCTTCTTCGGAGCTGGCGAATGCCCATTCCCGGCCCTCGGGTCGCTCGCCAGGCTCGGAGGCGTGGTTGCAGGTCAGGTAGTAGATGCCCATGACCATGTCCTGTGAGGCGGACATGATCGGAGTGCCGTTGGCCGGGCTGAAAATGTTGTTGGTGCTCATCATGAGCACGTGGGTCTCGGCCTGGGCCTCGATGGAAAGCGGCAGGTGAACGGCCATCTGGTCGCCGTCGAAGTCGGCGTTGAAGCCGCGACATACGAGCGGGTGAATCTTGATCGCGTTGCCTTCAACCAGAACGGGCTCGAAAGCCTGAATGCCCATGCGGTGCAACGTGGGGGCACGGTTCAACAGTACGGGATGCTGGTAAATCACCTCTTCGAGGATGTCCCAGATTTGCTGCTCGCGCCGCTCGAGCATCTTCTTGGCGCTCTTGATCGTGTCCGCCAGGCCGCGTTCACGCAGCTTGCGGATGATAAAGGGCTGGTATAGCTCGAGCGCGATTTTCTTGGGCAGGCCGCACTGGTTCAGCAACAACTCGGGGCCCACCACGACGACGCTTCGAGCCGAATAATCGACTCGCTTCCCGAGCAGGTTCTCGCGGAAACGGCCTTGCTTGCCCTTGATCATGTCGGTCAGCGACTTGAGCGGGCGGTTACTGCTGCCCAACACCGGGCGCCGACAGCGACCATTGTCGAACAGGGCGTCCACCGCCTGCTGCAACATGCGCTTCTCATTGCGAATGATGACCTCGGGGGCGTTGAGGTCGATCAGCTTCTTGAGCCGATTGTTGCGATTGATGATCCGGCGATAGAGGTCGTTGAGGTCGCTGCTGGCGAAGTTGCCGCTGTCGAGCAGCACCAGCGGTCGCAGGTCGGGCGGAATGACCGGAATGACCTCGAGCACCATCCACTGCGGCTCATTACTGCTGAGACGAATGGCCTCGACCAGCTTGAGCCGCTGCGAGAGTTCTTTGATCTTCTGCTTGCTGTTGGTCTTGCGAAGGCCGTCGAGCAGGTCGGCCGCGGCTTGTTTCAAGTCGAGCAGGGCGAGCAACTCGCGGACCGCCTCGGCACCCATCAGCGCCCGGAAGCCGGTATCGCCGTATTCGTCGATGGCCCGACGATACTCCTCCTCGGTGAGGAGCTGCTTGCACTCCAGCTTGGAAGCGCCGGGATCGACGACGACGTAGTCCTGGAAGTAGACGACCTTCTCGAGGTCGGAGGTCTTCATGTCGAGCAGTGTGCCGAGCCGGCTGGGCATGGCCTTGAAGAACCAGATGTGCAGCACTGGTGCGGCCAGGTTGATGTGGCCCATACGCTTGCGGCGTACGCGGCTGTGCGTGACCTTGACGCCGCAGCGGTCGCAGATCATGCCTTTGTGCTTGGTACCCTTGTACTTCCCGCAGAAGCACTCCCAGTCCCGTTCAGGACCGAAGATGCGCTCGCAGAACAGGCCTTCCTTCTCGGCCCGATAGGTGCGGTAGTTGATGGTTTCCGGTTTCTTGACCTCGCCAAACGACCAACTGCGAATATCGTTGGGCGAAGCCAGGGAAATCCGAACCGCCGTAAAGTCGTTGATGCGATCGTAGACAGTCTCGGCCATCGGTTGCGCTACCTCATGCTTGTAGTGTTCTGACTCTCGGCCGTGGCCGAGAGGTTGTTCACGTATCCAACAACGTATCCGTGCCGCGCTGGCGGCACGCGGTTCTCAGGAGCCCGGCTGTATGGCGGCCCAGTCCTCGGCGCGCATGGTCATGCCGACCACGCCGCGAGCGCGCTTGAAGCCCAACTCCTCACAGAAATCGACCTCGGTCCCGTAGGCCACGAGATCTATGCGCAGCACGCCGTCGGCGTACATGGCATCCAAGACACGGCGGGCCATCTCGGTGGCGATGCCGTGCGTGTCGTGTTCGATGCGGCCGTCGGTCTGCGTGACCGCCGCCGGCCCCTGATAAGCGGGGTCGAGCTTGCATTCGGTGAGATAGCCGCGTAATCCGTCGCATATGCCCCGGGCGATTCCGATGAGCTCGTTATCGTCGTGGGCGGTCACGAAGGCGGCGCTGTTGGCGGTCATCTTGCGGATTTGCTCGGGCTGGGCGGCGATGTCATGCTCGAGGCGCGCATAGAACTCCGCCAGGGCCTCGGGAGTGGTATCCTGGCCGGTTCCGTATACGACGTCACCCATGACAAGCCTCCAATACGCCGGTTGGACGACTAGATCAGCAACTGCTTCTCTAACTGGATGTTCAGGCCCAGACCGCGGATCTCGTTGCAAAGGACGTCGAAGGATACGGGCGTCCCAGCGTCAAGCGTGTTCGTTCCCTTGACCATGCTCTCGTATATCTTGGTGCGGCCCTCGACGTCATCACTCTTGACGGTGAGGAGTTCCTGCAAGACGTAGGCGGCCCCGTAGGCCTCGAGCCCCCAGACCTCCATCTCGCCGAAACGTTGTCCGCCGGTCCGGGCCTTGCCACCCAGCGGCTGCTGGGTGATGAGGCTGTACGGGCCAGTTGAACGGGCGTGGATCTTGTCATCCACCAGGTGGTGGAGCTTGAGCATGTAGATGAAGCCGACCGTCACCTCCTGGTCGAAGCGCTCTCCGCTACGTCCGTCGTAGAGGGTGATTTTGCCGGAGGAGGGCATCTCGGTCAGCAGCTCCTCGGTCTGGCCGGCTTGACGCACGGCCTCGGGATCCTCACGGCGTTTTCGCACGTGCTTATTGGCCTCGGCAACGCAAGCTCGAATCTGAGCCTCGGATGCACCGTCGAAGACCGGCGTCACCACTTGGAAGCCGAGCACCGCCGCGGCCCAGCCCAGGTGGGTCTCGAGGATCTGGCCGAGATTCATACGGCTGGGCACGCCGAGCGGGTTGAGGACGATATCGACCGGAGTGCCGTCTTCGAGGAACGGCATGTCCTCCTCGGGCATGATCTTGGCGATGACGCCCTTGTTGCCGTGGCGACCGGCCATCTTGTCGCCGATGGACAGGGTCCGCTTGGTGGCGACGTAGACCTTGACCTTTTCGAGCACGCCCGAGGCGAGTTCGTCGCCGCGTTTCATATGCCCGAGGCGCCGCAGGCACTCCTTCTCGATGTCATCGATGCGTGGCATGTACTGTTCGATCACCGGCTCGACCTCGGGGCGCTTGGCAGCCGGCTTCACCCACTTGATCGAGAAAGTCTCGATCTGCTCGAGAACCACGGCGGGATTGTCGCTCTTGCCGACCTTCTGGCGCGTGTTGGGGTCGACGAGGACGTCGGCGACGCTCTCGATCTCGACCACCATCTGACGGAAGAGTCTGATGCGCTCGTCGTCACACTTGGCCCGATGGTCCTCCATGTCCTTTTCAATTCGCTTCTTCTGCACGTCAGATAGGTGCGTGCGCCGGCTAAGATGCTTGGCGCCGATGACGATGCCGGCCTGTCCGGCGGGCAATTCCAGGGAGTCATTCTTCACGTCCTCGCCGGCACGGCCGAAGATGGCGTGCAGCAGTTTCTCCTCGGGGCTGAGCTCGGTCTTGCTCTTGGGCGAGACCTTGCCGACGAGGATGTCGCCGGGGCCGACATGTGTGCCGATCCGCACGATTCCCGCTTCGTCCAGGTTCCCCAAGGCCTTCTCGGAGACGTTGGGAATGTCGCGGGTGAATTCTTCGCGGCCGAGCTTGGTCTCGCGAATCTCGACGTCGTGCGAATCGATGTGGATGCTCGTGAAGGCATCCGTCTTGACGAGCCGCTCGGAGATGAGGATGGCGTCCTCGAAGTTGTAGCCGTCGTGAGTCATGAAGGCCACGAGCACGTTGCGGCCCAGCGCCAACTCGCCATGATCGGTCGAGGCGCCGTCGGCGATGATCTCGCCGGCCTTGACACGCTGCCCGGGGCGAACCAGCGGCCTCTGATTCTGGCAAGTTCGCTCATTGAGGCCGACGAACTTGCGCAAATGGTACTCGTCGGTCTTGTCGATGACGATCTTTCGAGCATCGACATACGTGACTGTGCCGTTCTTTCTCGCTCGGACAACCATCCCGCTGTTCTCGGCCACCGAGCGTTCCATGCCAGTGGCGATGATCGGCGGATCGGTGCGAATCAGCGGTACGGCTTGACGTTGCATGTTCGATCCCATCAGGGCTCGGTTGGCGTCGTCATGCTCGAGGAACGGAATCAGGGCGGCGGAGACACCCACCGTCTGCTTGGGCGAGATGTCGACATAGTCGATATCCTCGGCCGTAATCTGCTGCACGTCGCCCTGTACGCGGCCGAGCAGCGTTCCTTGCTTGAGCGCCGCCGACTTGCGACCACCCTTGCCGCTGCGGCGGTGGGCCAGGTAGTCCTTCTTGAGCTGAGACTCTGGCAAGTGAAAGCCGTCAATGCCAGTCTCGACCACATCCGGCGGGGCGAGCGTCGAGCGCATCTCCTCGTCGGCGCGGAGAAAGACGATGTCGCCATTGACCTTCTTCCGCGCGACCCTGCGGTAGGCCGTGGTCAGGAAGCCGTACTCATCGATCGAGCTGTAGATTCCTAGCGAGGCGATCAGACCGATGTTGACACCCTCAGGCGTCTCAATGGGGCAGATGCGGCCATAGTGGCTGATGTGGACGTCGCGCACCTCGAAGCCGGCCCGCTTGCGGTTCAGGCCGCCGGGGCCCAGAGCCGAGAGTCGGCGTTCGTGCGTAAGCTGCGATAGCGGATTGGTTTGGTCGACGACCTGGGACAGCTCGCTACGGCCGAAGAAGAAATCGATGCTGCTGGAGATGCTCTTGGTGTTGACCAGCTCGGCGACCTTGCCGATGGACTCGGGATCCTTGAGGCTCATTCGCTCCTGGACAGTGCGGCGGAGCTTGAGGAAACCCTTGCGGAGCTCGTCGGTGGCCAGCTCGTCGATGGTCCTCAGACGACGGTTGCCGAGATGGTCGATGTCATCGACCTGACCCTCGCCGGAGCGCAGGGCGAGCAGGTAACGGAGCGACTCGACGAAATCCTCCGGCCTGAGGACCATCTCGGACTCGGCGATGCCCTGCTCGAATTTGCGGTTGAGACGGAATCGGCCGACCTTGCCGAGTCGATAGCGGTTTTCGTCGTAGAACTTCTCGGAGAATAGCTTGCGAGCCTTGTCGAGCTGGACCGGGTTGCCGGGCCTCAGACGGGCGTAGATCTTCTGCAACGCCTCTTCGTGGGTCTGGCTGGCATCCTCGGAGAGCGTGTTGAGGATAATGGCGTCGGTCAACTTGCTAATGACGTCCACTTGCTTGATGGAGGTCTCGCGGATCTTGTTGAGTGCCTCGCCGATCTGCCGGGCAGCCCCCACCAACTCCTCGCCGGTCTCTGGATCGACAACCGCGGCCACGGTCCACATCTCTGGCTTGAGGCTGCGTACACGAACGGATCTGACCTTGTGGAAAGCGCGGATGATGGCTTCGGTCGTCCCGTACTTCTCGTCCATGGCTCGCAGGAAGGTGGTGGCCGGGATCTTGCTGCTCTGGTCGATGCGTACCGCGAGGATGTCCTTGCGGGTGACGTTGATCTCGATCCAGGAGCCGCGTTCGGGAATGATTCGGCAAGCGTGCAATGCACGGTCACCCTCGGCCGACTCCTTGACAAAATCGACGCCCGGGCTGCGGTGAAGCTGCGAGACGATGACGCGCTCGGAGCCGTTCACGATGAACTCGCCGCCGCCGATCATGATCGGGATTTCGCCCAGGTAGATTGCTTCTTCCTGAACTTCCTCGACGTCCTTGCGGTGCAGCCGGACCGTTACGCGGAACGGCATACCGTGCGAGAGGCCGAGTTCGCGGCATTCATCGCTGGTATAGCGTGCTTCGTCGAGCGAGTACTCGACGTACTCGAGCCTCATATTCCCGTCGTAGCTCTCGATCGGGAACACCTCGCGCAGCAGACCCTCGATTCCGACGGCCTCGCGTTTGCCGCGGGGGACATCTTCCTGGAGGAACCGAGCGTAGGATACCGTTTGGATCTTGATGAGATCCGGGATTTCGATTGCGTCGCCGTAACGGCTGAAGTCGCGGACATCGTTCACGAGCATACTGGAGGCCCTCGCGGTAAGTTCTAAAACCGATCAGCAGCACGGAGTGCCGAATCCCCTCGGGCTAACAGGGCGTGGCATACTACGGACAGCAGTTCCCCGCGTTGCATACGGACCGAGCTTACAGCCGCAGCCCATCCCACCAATGTGGTTTTGGTCGGTGATGAATACACCCAATTGGTCCGCCGCGCAGTTTCTGTCCAGGACGCCAAATCGCAAGCCACACAGTATTGACACAGAAACTGTGGAATGCAAGTCGAATTTCGGTTATTTTCGCGGACCGTGTGATCGGCGGGCGTTGGCGTTGGCGCAGAGTTGCAGCCTGAGGTGTTTATTATGGGACGCTGGATCGGCATAGACTACGGGAAGCGGCGGATCGGAGTGGCATGCTCGGACCGCCGTGGCACCATCGCCACCCCAGCGACGACGCTGGACGGCGCCGGGAGCGCTTCCGGAGACGCCGACCGCATCCTCAAGTGGACCATCGAGAACGAAGGGGACGGGATCGTGGTCGGACTTCCGCTGAATATGGACGGTACTGACAGCCAGCAAACCCAATTGACTCGCGCTCTGGCTAACCGACTGACCAAGCAGGGGCAAGTGCCGATCGAGCTGTGGGACGAGCGACTCAGCAGTTTCCAGGCCGACCTGCTGATGGACGCGGCCGAGGTCAAGCAGTCACGTCGGCGTGGGTTGCGTGACGCGCTCGCGGCACAGGTGATCCTGCAGTCGTTTCTTGATACTCGCCGAGCCGAGCCCCCAGCCACGCTGCCGCCCACCGACGGGGACGGTGAGCAGTAACCCCCCTACCATTGCGAGCCCGTCGCCGCAGGCCGGGGTCGCGGCGCCATAGAGAGGCCCTATAATCGCAACGAGCCAAGAATGTGAGTTTGGAGACTAGCTGGTGGCAACCGAGTGGAACATGCCGCGCCGGACCGACACCTGTCAGGCCTGCACGCGTGGCTTTGAGATCGGCGAGACTTTTCAGGCCTTTCTCCATGAGACGGATGAGGGCTACGAGCGGCGGGACTACTGCCAGAAGTGCATTCCGGAGAATCCGGCGGGGGCGATCGGGTCGTGGAAGGCTCGGCGCCTGGCGCCGGCGACCAAGAAGGTTCTGCCGTTTGATCGAGACGCGGTTTATGCTTTTTTCGAGCTTCTCGAAGATGCCGAAGCGTCACACCAAGTACAGTTTCGTTTCGTACTCGCATTGCTGTTGTGGCGTAAGAAGGCGTTGAAGCTGGAGCGCACCACCGAGCAGAACGGGCGCGAGCTGTGGGATTTCGTCACGCCGCGGACGGGCGCGCGGCATAGCGTCGAACGGCCGGACTTGGATGAAGCGCAGCTCGAACAGCTCAGCGGGCAGCTTGAACAACTGCTGGCGGGTGAGCCGGGGGATCTGGACGTGGTGGTCGCCGATCCGGAGTCTGGAGCGGACGATGAATGGTAGCGGAAGCACCCGGTGCCGCGGCGTTGTTGTGCTCGCGGTGGTCATCTCGACGTTGACAGGCTGCAACGGGCAGCGACACGGCGAGCCGCCCAGCGGCCGGCGTGAGGCGCTGGAGCGAGTGAACACCAACCTGGCCGGAATTGACCGTCCGCTGCACTGCTCGGCATTGGTGTCGTTCAAGTTCCGCGATGACAACGACCGGCGGCATTCGTTCCTGGCACACAACGCGCGTCTGTTGTTTGCGCCGCCGCGGTCGCTGCTGTTTGATGTGAAGTCGCTGGTGGGCATCGTGGCGGAGTTTGGCTCGAACGGTGATCGCTACTGGGTGTGGATCGAGCCCGAGGTTCGCAAAATGTGGTGGGGCGAGTGGTCGCGCTTGGGCGGCGTGGGAGCGAGCAAGCTGCCGGTGCCGCCGGAGGAATTGCTGGACGCGCTGCTGTTGCGGCCGCTGCCGGCGAGCTTGGCAGGCGGATTGCGGCCGGCTCTGCGGGTGGAGGACGACGACTACCGGCTGGTGTTCACGCGACTGGGCGCGGACGGGCAGACGACGGGTTTGCGTGAGATTCGATTGGACAAGTTTGAGCCTTATCAGCCGATCGAGATCATAGATCGGCTGAGTGACGGCGCGGTGTTGATGCGCGCAAGTCTGGGCGACTACCGGCGTGTTGGTGACGACGGTCCGTACACTCCACGGCGTTACGTTGTTGAATGGCCGGAGCGTGGTACGGAGATGCGGCTGGACATTCTGCAGGCGAAGTTTCGGCCCGATCTGCCGGACGAGGTGTTCGAGTTTCCAGCGGAGTGGGACGGCGATTGCGAGCAGATTGATATTGATCTTGAGGAAGGCCACGGGGTTGGGGAGCTAGGCCAATCGTGACGAGTTTGGGCAGGCGGCGGTCTGGATACGTGGGCGTGGCGGTGCCCCTGATTTGCTGGTGGGCACTGCCGGCTTTGGTTGTTGCCCAGCCGGCCCAGCCGGTTGAAGATCCTGAGGGGCCGTTGCGTCCGGCGAGTTGGGTGGTCGAGATGGCCGCCGAGGAGGATGCGCTCTGGTTGGGGCGTGTCGGCCCGCGTAAGACGGAGATGTACCGCCGAGGAGTCAGTGACTCGTTTGAGGCGCTGCAGCCGCTGAAGGCGCGGATCGTGAAGACGGTGGCGGCGCGCGGCGTGCTGTACGCCTTCATGGAGGGCGGCGAGTTCATGTCGTACCGCGCGGAGTCCTGGTCTCGCGAGCGTGATTTGCCCGGGCGCGCGGTGCCGGTGGACATTGTCGCCGCTGATCACGAGCTATACGCCCTGTTTGCTTCACCCGCGGCGGGCGAGCTGGAACAACTGGTTGCGGGTGCGCGCCCGGCCACTTCGCAGCCCTTCGAGGCCGGCGCGGCGTCGTTGAGCATCGCGCGGTACGACTCGCGCGGCTGGGTTGCGGTGGCGGCCTGCCCCGGGGCGCTCGACGCGGGTGGGCCCGAGCGACTGCGGCCGCGGCTGGGCATGGTACGCGGCGAGCTATGCGTATTCTGGCTGCTGGGCGATCGTGATTGTGTGGCCTACACGCGATGGGACTGGGAATCGGACCAGTGGCGTGAAAGCGACGTCACGCCGGCCCGGGAGCATCTGAGCGGTTTCTGGTTCGCCAACGTCAGCCGCGTACCCGCGCTGGTCACGGCGGCCACGGACGCCACGGGCGGCGAATCGTACGAGATGCTGCGGCTGTTCGGCGAGGTCGGCTCGGGCCCGACCACTTGGCGACAGGCTCGGCTGCGTTTGTCCGAGTTGCCGGCCGATGTGGGCGGCGGCGAGTGCGCGGCGGTTTCGGGATTCAACCAGCATATTGCACTGCTCATGGCCGACGGGAAGGGGCAGCCGTATGTGCGCTACGGCCGTGGCGACGCGGAGCCGGCCGAGCCGACGATGACGGTGGCGGATCTGTTTGAGCGCCACACTGTCGCCGGCGAACGGCAGGGTATGCTCCAGATGCTGACGTTCATGCTACTGTTGGCGTCGGTACTGGCGCTGTTCTTGTTTCGTCGAGGCGCGATGGTGACGGCACTGCCGTTGCCTTCAGACAGCGCGATCGCCCTGATTCTCCAGCGTGTGATGTCCTTGGCGATCGATCTGACCCCGTTTCTGATCGTCTTCAGCGTCACACTCGGAGTGGACTGGCAGGCGGGTCTGCGTGAGTTGCTGGGCTGGGCAGTGGGCGGCGACGCTACGGGGATCTTCCCGGCCAGCACGACCCTCGTGTGGTGGTGCTGTAGCTGCGCGGCCCACACGATGTACAGCCTGCTGATGGAGTTGCTGGCTCGCCGCACGGTGGGCAAGGTGCTGCTGGGGACGCGTGTGATGTCCGAAACGGCGTCGCGCCCCCGGGCCTGGCAGGTTGTCGTCCGCAACTTGCTGCGGTTCATGGAACTCATACCGCCGTTGTGGCTGGTGGGGTTTGTGGTTGTGCTGTCGCGCAACCGGCAGCGGCTGGGCGACATATTCGCGCGGACTATCGTGGTGCGGCGCGTCACGCCGCCGGACAAACAACCAACGGATGACAAGCAGGATTAGCACTTCCTCAGCGTGGCTCGCCGCCGGCTGGTAGGTCACTCCCAGCCGGCGCGCTCGACGTCGGGTGCCAACGCGGCGACCTGCTCGAATAGCCGTTGCTCGGTGGAGGTGAACTCGACATCACGCCGGGCCATGACCAAGCGTGCAATCTCGATGGCTCTGTCGAGCCGGAAGTGAGTGCGCTCGATGTCGGTCAGCCAGCAGAAGGAGGGGACGAACTTGGGCACACTGCCCGACGTGAAGACATTGGCGGCCAGGCCGACGACGCAGCCTGTGGGCAGGATCGTGCCGATGCCGGTCTTGGCGTGGTCGCCGATCAGCGCTCCGACGAACCGCTCACCGGTTTCGACGCCGACGCCGTTGATGGACACGCGGACGGTTCCGTACGTGTTCTTCAAGTCGCTGGTAACGGTGTCGGCGCCGAGGTTGACCCATTGACCAACGTAGCTGTGGCCGAGGAATCCGTCGTGCTGTTTGTTGCTGTGGCTGTGGATGATGCTGCCTTCGATCTCGCCGCCGACCTTGCAGACCGGCCCGATGGACGTGCCGTCGCGAATCACGGCGCCCGCTCGGACGATCGATCGCGGGCCGACGTAACAAGGGCCGATCAGCACGGCGCCCGGCTCGACGACGACGCGCTCGGCGATGTGTATGGGACCGTCTTCGGCGTCCAGTACGGCACCCGGCTTGATGCGGGCCTCGGACCCAATTTGAATGTCGCCGGGGCGGAGCAGATGCGCGCCGGAACACACCTCAGCGTCGTCATGCACTCCCCCGCCGCAACACTGCCGGCGAAGCTCGGCCTCGTTGGCCAGGACCAGCTCCCACGGATAGCGGATCAACCTGATGCCCGGCGGCGGCGGCGTGACGCGGAAGTCGGTCAGCCAGCGGTCGCGGCGCTCCTGGTCAGCCAAGAGCTCGTGCGTGACGTCGGCCACCCCGTTGGCGGGCACGCCGACCGCCAGCAGCTCGCCGGCCACACACCAGGCCGTGCCGGCCGCGGGCGGCGTCAGGTCAGCGGTGACGAAAGCCCGGGCATTTAGCAGACACCAGTCCGCCGCACGGTCCGGCGGCGCGCAGGGCATGCGTTCG
Organism: uncultured Planctomycetales bacterium; assembly: GCA_964619045.1. Classification (GTDB taxonomy): domain Bacteria; phylum Planctomycetota; class Phycisphaerae; order UBA1845; family Fen-1342; genus JANQFV01. The sequence goes on from CAZUCH010000027.1 coordinate 11,377, forward strand.
AGGGTCAGATCGGTGAGCGCCGGGCGTAGCCAGTTGTGCGCGACCGGCGTGCCCAAGTGGGCGCACACCTTGTCCACAAGCCGATCGCGTCCGATGCGCAACTCGAAACAGGCCCGCAGCCAGGCCAGCGGCAGCAGCCGCAGGTATCCGTCGTCCTCGAAGTATGCGATGTTCATGGTATTGGCTCTGCTCAGCACTCCGCGACGTCGTCGGGCCGCGACCTAACATTCCCTCGGCGGACACGGAGACCCGCCACCATGGTCGCAACCATGGTATCGGCACGCTAAACTCCGTGCCATGGCCCAGCCACATGCTCCACATCCGGTCAAGCTCTTCGTCGGACTGCTCAGCGGCGATGTCGATCTGCTGCGCCAGACGCGGCAACTGCTGACGAGCGACTACGGGGCGATCGACGCCGAGAGCGAGCGGTGGCCGTTCGACCAGACGGACTACTATGAGGCCGAAATGGGGCCGGACCTCGAGCGTTGGTTCCTGACGTTCGAGAGACTGATCTCGCCCGCCGACCTGGCCGGAATCAAGCACGCCACAAACGCGCTGGAACAGCAGTTGGCCGCCGAACACGGATCGGCGGCGATTGCCCGGCCGGTAAACATCGACCCCGGCTACCTGGACCTGAGCAAGCTCGTGCTGGCAACGACCAAGGACGCCGGACACCGACTCTACATCGGTGAGAAGATGCACGGTGAGGTTACATTGCAGTACCAGGATGGCGGTTGGCAAACACGACCGTGGACATACCCCGACTTCACGCGACACCAGTATCACGAGTTCTTCGCCAGCGTTCGCACTCGCTATCGCTTGCAGCGACGAGCCGCACTGGCGGCCGAGGCACATGATCGGAGCGCGTCATGAACCGTCTGTCGCTGGTGCTGATCCTGGCGGGTGCCGCCGGCGCTGCTCTGGTGCTGTCGGCCGTCCTGACGCTGATCGCCCGTACCGTGGCCCGGCGCCTGGACTTCGTGGATCACCCCGGCGGACACAAATCACACGACGCGCCCACGCCCTATGGCGGCGGCTGCGCCATCTTCCTGGCAGCCTGGATCGGGCTGGGTGGCGCGCTGCTGCTGGCAATGCTAGTGCCGCAAGAGTGGATCGCCACGACTTTCGGCGAGACGATCCGGGCCTATGTGGGCGGAATGCGGAACCGAGCCGGGCAGTTGGCGATCATCCTGGTCGGCGGATTCGTGCTGCATGTGCTGGGGCTGATAGACGACAAACGCCCCCTGCCGCCTATGCTCAAGCTGCTGGCGATTGTCTCGGTGGCGCTGCTGGTGACGACCGTCGGTCGCGTGCGGATTGCAGAGCTTGCGGGACCGGGCGTATCGATCGCGCTGACGACCATCTGGTTCGTCGTAATCGTCAACGCGTTCAACTTCCTGGACAACATGGATGGGCTCAGTGCTGGGATCGCGTGCATATGCCTGGTGTTTCTGGCAGTGTGCGGTCTGATGGCGGGACAGGTACTCGTACCCGCCCTGGCGTGTGTGTTCGCCGGCTCGATCGGCGGTTTCCTGATCTTCAACTTCCCGCCCGCGAAGATATTCATGGGCGACGGCGGGAGCCTGGTTGTGGGCTACATGCTGGCGACCGCGAGCACACTGACCACGTACTTCGCCAGCGGTCAGGGCTTTCCGCCCTATGCGTTGGCCATGCCGCTCGTCATTCTGGCCATTCCACTGTACGACTTCATAAGCGTAGTCGTCATTCGTCTGGCCGAGGGGCGTAACCCGATGCAGGGCGATCAACGACATTTCTCGCACCGCCTGGTCGAACGCGGACTCAGTCGCCGACTGGCCGTGCTGACGATCTATCTGGCCACCGCGATGACCGGACTGGCGGCGACGCTGCTGCCCGGCGCTGATTTGCGCCAGACAATAACGATCGGCGTGATCGTGCTGATGGTGCTCGCGATCGTCGCTATCCTCGAAGCTCCATTGCGCGACAAGTCATGAGCGCTGCCGCCACAAAGCAGGCCCCCCCCGCCGCTCCCCCGCCGGCATCGATTGGGTTGATCGAGCGTATGGCGTTCTATGCACTGCTGACCGTCCTGGTCACGCGGCCCATGCTGAGCGAGAGCTTCGAACGGCTGGACGTCAGCTTCCTGTCAGA
>CAZUCH010000027.1:13606-15176 GCA_964619045.1 uncultured Planctomycetales bacterium
TGGCTCTGGTCTGGCTGGCCCGCGCGCGGTGGATGCGCCACCTGCTGATCGCGGGGCTGATCGCCACCGGCTGCACGACGGCCATAAAGTGCATCATTCAGACCACTCACGAAAGCCGGGTAACGCGGGCGTATTGGGCAGAACAGTACAGGCCCAAGCTGCTTGAGCAGGGATATGGGCTGGATGATCCGCTGATCGTCAACTTCGAACGGCGTATGGCGGCCGACGAGGCCCAGGGTTTTCTCTCGCACCCCAATGTGACCGGATCATGCCTGGCGATGTGGCTGATGGTGCTGGGCGGAGTGGTCGTTGGACGGTGCCGCCGTGGAGTTGTCGCCGGCGTACGCACCGATCGTCTGCAACTGCTGGTTGGTGTCGTGTTGGCGGCGCTGACCGCGACGGCGTTATGGTTCACGGGCAGTTTGGGGGCCATGGCCGCCTGCACAGCGGGAGTCCTAGCGCTGCTCTTCTTGGGCAGCACTGCCGAATGGTCGGCTCGCCGGGCGCGCGGCGTGGTCATGGTGTTGGCCGCCGGCTATGTGGCCGTCATTGGCGGCGTGACGGCCTACGGGGTCGCTCGCGGCACGCTGCCACACGCATCGCTGGCTTTCCGATGGTACTACTGGACCGCCGGCATCACGGCATATCAAGAGGCTCCGCTGACTGGCATAGGTCGCGAAGAATTCGGCGACGCTTACATGCGACTAAAGGTGCCCCAGAGCACCGAGGAAGTTCGCAATCCGCACAACGTCTGGATGAGCTTGCTGGTTGAGCTGGGGCCGCTGGGTCTCGCGGGCGGGGTCGCGCTATGTCTGGCAGTCGGGATAATGGGGATTCGCAACCTGGGTGGTCCACCCGCGCCGGCGCCGCCGGGCGATGCGATAACGCCGGCCCGTGCGGCACCGCTCGCAATGGCAGTTTGCGTGGCGCATGCGCTGCTGAGCAACGCGCAGCTAAGCGATCCCAACGTGGCGATTATCTGGGGCCAGGAAATCGCGCTTACGTGGGGGATCTCGTTCGCGCTCGGATTGTGGCTGTTGAACGGCCTCGCCAGCGACGCCCGGCGACGGGCCTGGCTGACGGCGGGTCTGCTGGCGGGGTTGCTGGTGGCACTAGCGCATGGCCTGCTCACATTCGCGGCACTGACGCCTGGCGGACTGGCGACCCTGGTGGTCTGCGCCGCAGCCGCCATCGTGTGCCATGCGAAGGATCGGCAGCCGACGCGACGGTCATGGACCGTGCCGGCGGCGATCGGAGCGGTCGTTGTTGGCGCCCATCTGTTACTCGTGGCAATTCCGACGGCCCGGACGACTCGGTTGCACACAGCGTTGGGCGTGGCCCGGCACGCCGTCTCGTCGCGCGGCGCTGCGAACGCCGTGCGGAGTGCGAGCACGCTGCTCTGTGAACGTGGCAGCACGTCGGCGGCAGCAGGCACGGCCGCCGAAGCGCTGCTTGGGCTGGGGATGGCGACCGACTTCCCCGTCCGCCAACGGCTCGATGATCTCGGCGCCGCCGGCAGGTGTGCCGACATCGCGATCGAGCGTGATCCTCGCCACACGTCCAACTATGC
>CAZUCH010000028.1:0-14962 GCA_964619045.1 uncultured Planctomycetales bacterium
GGCGGCGGTTCGTGCTGCTTTGGCGCCCCTTGCTCGGACATGTCCACCCCTCAGCGTGACGTGAAGCCGTGGACGAGCGGTGTTGGCGCCGCCGATGTCCCAGCATCATACACGTTCCGCCCTCACTTGTGACTGCGGTTTTGTAAACCGCAGCCTGATTATGCGCCATCAACGACGTTTGCAAGTAGCCCAGGCGGAGGATGCGAACATTGCCGTAGGGGCGACCGTGCGGGGCCGGGTCAGCGAACAGACGCGCAAGCCCCGCTGACCCTAGAGATTAGCCGCCGCTCAGGAGCGCCACAAACGGGTCGATGTCGTCGAAGTCCACGTCGCCGTCCTCGTCGCAGTCGGCGTTGAGCCAGTTGCACTCGGGATACGCGGCCTCGTATGGCTCCTGGCCTGTCAGTGCCAGGACAAACGGATCGATGTCGTCGAAGTCGATGTTGCCATCGCAGTTCATATCGCCAACCACCAATTCGCAGGGATTCGGAGGTCCGCACTCAGTCTCGGCTCCCAGCCACTGGCCGTTGAAGCTCAGGCATGCGTCCTCTGTCTGGTTCGGCACGCAGGCCGTGCCGACACAACACGCTCCGGTGACCTCCGGGCAGTCATCGCAACTGGACCCCACGCCCAGGAAGAGTCCGCCGGCGTCGTTGCATTCGGGCGCACTGATCTGATCGCAGGTGAAGTCCGGCATGCAGCAGGCGCCCACGCCGCAAACGCCGGAGACACACGTGGTCCCAGGGCCGGCCCACGAGCCCCCGAGGCTCTCACAGAACTCCTCCGTCAGATCATCAAGACAGCCACGGATGGTGGTCAGGCAGCACGCGCCCCGCGGCTGCGGACAGAGGTTCGGCTCGCAATCCGTGCCGTCGCCCTGGTACGTCCCGCCGGCCGTGGTGCAATCATCCTCGGTGAGCAGTTCACACGAACCGTCCTCGAAGCAGCAGGCACCCTCCGGCTGCGGGCAGAGGTTCGGCTCGCAGTCCGTGTCGTAGCCCTGGTACGTGCCGCCGGCGGTGGTGCAATCATCCTCGGTGAGCAGTTCACACGAGCCGTCTTCGTGACAGCAGGCGCCTTCTGGTTGCGGACAGAGGTTCGGGTCGCAGTCCGTGTCGTCGCCCTGGTACGTCCCGCCGGCCGCGATGCAGTCGTCTTCGGTCAGCAGTTCACACGAGCCATCCGCGTGGCAACACGCGCCTTCCGGCTGCGGGCAGGGATTCGGGTCGCAAGGCGAGCCGTCGCCCTGGTACGTCCCGCCGCCGTTGGTGCAATCGTCCTCGAAGAGCACGTCACACGCGCCGTCCTCGTAGCAGCAAGCGCCCGGTTGCGGGCAAGGGTTCGGGTCGCAGGTCGTGTCGTCGCCCTGGTAGATCCCATCCAGCAACGTGCAGTCGCCCTCGGGGATCACGTCACAGGAGCCATCGGAGTGGCAGCAGGCGCCGACGGGGCCCCTTATGCCGAGACTGTGGGCCGCGCCTCCCGCGATGGCCACGAAATCGGTGTTCGGCGCCGGCACGTCGCGTTGGCCGTTGTCGTTGGCCCCCCAGGCCACGACCGAGCCGTCTGACTTCAGCCCGAGGCTGTGATTGTAGCCCGCCGCGACGGCTACGAAGTCGGTGTTCGGCGCCGGCACACTGCATTGGCCGTAGAAGTTGTCGCCCCAGGCTTGGATCGAGCCGTCGGACTTGAGGCCCAGACTGTGGCCCGCGCCACCCGCGATGGCGACGAAGTCGGTGTTCGGTGTAGGCACGTCACATTGCCCCTGCGAGTTCGTGCCCCAGGCGACGATCGAGCCGTCGGACTTCAAACCGAGGCTGTGCTCTGAGCCTGCCGCGACGGCCACGAAGTTGGTGTTCGGCGCCGGGACGTCGGCTTGGCCTTCCGAGTTGTCTCCCCAGGCTTGGATCGAGCCGTCGGACTTGAGGCCCAGACTGTGCTCGTAGCCTCCCGCTACGGCTGCGAAGTCGATGTTCGGCGCCGGGACGTCGCATTGGCCGTGGTCGTTGTTGCCCCAGGTCGCGATCGAGCTGTCGGACTTGAGAGCGAGACTGTGATCCCAACCCGCCCCCACGGCCACGAAGTCCGTGTTCGGCGTCGGGACGTCGGATTGGCCCTCCGAGTTGCTCCCCCAGGCGACGATCGAGCCGTCGGACTTGAGGCCCAGGCTGTGGCTCGCGCCTCCAGCGGCGGCCACGAAGTTCATGTTCGGCTCCGGGACATCGGATTGGCCCTGCGCGTTGTTCCCCCAGGCGGCGATCAAGCCGATCTGCGGTGCTGGACACGGATCCCCGGCACAGGTCGTGCCCACGCCCAACCAATCACCCATGCATCGGGCCTCGGTCGTCTCGATGCACGCACCTGTCGCCAGGCAGCACGCGCCCGGCTGCGGGCACGGATTCTCGTCGCAGTTCGTGTCGGCACCCTGGAACGAGCCGCCGGCGGTGAGGCAAACATCCCGCAAGAGCACTTCACACGAGCCGTCCACATGGCAGCACGCGCCTTCGGGCTGCGGACAGGGGTTGGGGTCGCATGTTGTGTCGTTGCCCTGGTACGTTCCGTCGAGGGTGGTGCAATCGCCCTCGGTGAGCAGGTCACAGATACCGTCCGCCAGGCAGCAGGCGCCGACAGGCCCCCTTATGGCGAGGCTGTGGTACGCGCCCGCCGCGATGGACGCGAAGTCTTCGTTGGGCGCAGGCACATTGCATTGGCCGTTATCGTTGTTGCCCCAGGCGACGATCGAGCCGTCGGACTTGAGGCCGAGGCTGTGTCGTTCGCCCGCCGAAATGTCCAGGAAGCCCGTGTTCGGCGCCGGCACTGGGGAAGTAGCTCCCCATTGGACGATCGAGCCATCGGCTTTGAGGCCGAGGCTGTGGAATGTGCCGGCGGCGACGTCCGCGAAGCCCGTGTTGGGTTCCGGCACGTTGCATTGCCCTTGGGAGTTGTAGCCCCAGGCGACAATCGAGCCGTCGGCCTTCAGACCGAGATTGTGTGTTTGGCCGGCGGCGATGGCGACGAAGTCGGTGTTGGGTGTCGGGACGACGGCTTGACCCTGGGAGTTGTTTCCCCAGGCGACGATCGAGCCGTCGGCTTTCAGGCCGAGGCTGTGGAATGCGCCGGCGGCGATGGCAACGAAGCCAGTGTTGGGCTCCGGCACAGTACACTGGCCGTCGTCGTTTCGTCCCCAGGCGACGATCGAGCCGTCGGCCTTCAGGCCGAGACTGTGGTGACCGCCGGCTGCGACTGCCAGGAACTCCGTGTTGGGCTCCGGCACGTCGCCTTGACCGTCGTCGTTAGGTCCCCAGGCGACGATCGAGCCGTCGGCCTTCAGACCGAGACTGTGGTTCCAGCCCGCGACGGACGTGAAGTCTGCGTTCGGCGCCGGCACGTTGCACTGGCCGTAGTCGTTGTTCCCCCACGCCTCGATCAAACTGCCGGCCGCGGCTGGCGGCGTCATCAGCAGTGCAAGCAGCAGACCACATGCAGTTGCTCCGATTACTCTTCTCATGTCTCTCATGACAGCGCTTCCCTCTCCTGCAAATGCCTTGCTGGAACCTCGACTCACCCGACGACCCGCTCAGCTCGCACCTGCGGCCGTCAGATCTGCATTATACTGCCCCACCGCCTATGCTCCTAACCATTACACGGATTGTTCCACATGCGGAGCCCGACCCGCCCGCCCGGTGAGTTCTTACCGGCCCTTGATCAGGCAACTCGCGCAGGGGGACACTACACTGCTGCAGGGTCCTCAGCCAAGGGGCGGTCGCCACCAAGAATGGTCGCTGTCGGCTCCTTATCGGTCACCTTGGAGCCGATGCGCTGTCGCGCTGCCGGCCGCTGCGGAGAACCTCATCCGGATGGATTCGGGCGACGCGCGGCGAAAAGGACGACGGAATATTCCAGAGGCACGGGGTGATTACCTGAATGTGTGCATCGCTTCAATCGCGTAGTATCACTAACGTCCGGGGGCCGCAGTCTGATCGTGACGCGCACGGAATCGGAAAACTCGTGGATGGCTGAGTTCCGAGAGGCCCCTGGGCCAACAGTTCATGTTGTCGACCCTGACCGGGAAGACCGCCAAGCGGTGTGCATGCTGGTCGGCTCGGTGGGTATTCCATCGCTCTCCTACTCGTCCGCCTGGGACTTTCAAGAGGACTACGACGCGGCCCGCCCGGGGTGCGCTGTGCTCGACGCCCGATTGCCGGGCCGGAGCGGCGTCGATCTGCTGTCCTGGATGGCGACACAGGACGTGTGTTCGCCGGTCATCATCGTTACGGCCCATGCCGACGTACCGCTGGCCGTGCAGGCGATGAAGGCCGGGGCGTTTGATTTCATCGAGAAGCCCGTTCGGCCGCAGCACCTGCTGGACCGGATTCAGAAGGCGCTGGAGCGCGACCGGCGCATCCGCATAGACCACGCCCGCCGAGCAATCGTCCGAGCGCGGGCCTCGTCGCTGACGCCACGCGAACGCCAAGTCATGTATCGCGTTGTGGCCGGACAGTTGAACAGGGAGATCGCGGCGCAGTTGGGGGTCACGCCCAAGGCGGTCGAGGCCTTTCGCTCGCGAGCCATGCGCAAGATGCACGCGGCCAACCTGGCCGAGCTCGTATGCGCCAACGCGGTCCTGGCGGGCACCGTCGATGCCCTGGCTCCCGAGAATCTAGAAGAGCGTCTGCGCATGACAGAGATCGAGCCAGACGGCGACGTGCCGATCAGCCGCAGCTCACAGGATCAACGACTTGCCGGTCATCTCGTCCGGCACGGGCAGCCCCATCATCTGTAGCAACGTGGGCATTATGTCGGCCAGGCGGCCGCCGGTGCGGAGCTCGACGCCCTTGACGGGCTTGCCAAACGCGTAGAGCGGGACTCGTCCGATCGTGTGGGCTGTGTGTGGGCCGCCGGTGTGGGGGTCGATCATCTGCTCGAAATTGCCGTGATCGGCGGTGACGATGCCGCAGCCGCCGACCTTCATGATCGCCTCGTAGACCTGGCCCACGCACTCATCGACGACGCGGCAGGCCTTGACCGCGGCCTCCAGCACGCCGGTGTGGCCGATCATGTCCGGATTTGCATAGTTCAACACTAGAAAATCGTCGATGCCGGTGGCTATCCGCGCGAGAACCAACTCGGTGACCTCATGGGCGGACATCTCTGGCTGGAGATCGTAGGTCGCGACCTTGGGCGAAGCGACCAGTTGACGCTCTTCGCCCTCGAACGGCTCTTCACGATAATCGTTGAAGAAGAAGGTCACGTGGGCGTACTTTTCGGTCTCCGCGCAGCGGAATTGCCGCAGCCCCAACGCCGACAGGTACGCTCCGCCGATGTTCTTCATCTTGGGCGGTTTTGGGAAGGCAATGCGGACCGGCAGCCCCTTCTCGTACTGAGTCAGCGTTACGTAGAACAGGTCGAGCCGGCGCCCGCGGTCGAAACCCATCTCGGTTTCCCGGCCGTCCTTGTCGGCGACTCGATAGGGGAACTCATCGAACATGAGCGCCTTGGTGATCTCACGCGGGCGATCGCCCCGGAAGTTGAAGAACACGATTGAATCGCCGTCCGCGATCGTAGCCAGTGGGCGGTCCTTGTCGTCGCTGACGAGCGTCGGTACGACGAACTCGTCGCCGACCATGTTGGGCTTGGCGGGGTTGTCGTAGTAGCCTTGCATGGCGGCTACGGCACTGGAGGCGTGGGGCGCGTCGCCCTGAACGAGCATGCGGTAGGCCCGCTCGACACGATCCCAACGATTGTCGCGATCCATGGCCCAATAGCGGCCGGAGACGCTGGCGATCCTGCCGACGCCGATCTCGGCGAGCCGGCTTTCGATCTGCCGGATGTAGTCGATGCCGCTGTTGGGGGGCGAGTCGCGCCCGTCGGTGAAGCAGTGTACGAAGACGCGCTCCAGCCCGCGCCTGCCAGCCAACTCAACGATGGCGTACAGGTGCTCCAAGAGCGAGTGGACGCCGATGTCGCTTGCAAGTCCCATAATATGTAGCGAGGTACTCTTGCTCCGGCAATTATCGACGGCGGCGTTGAGCTCGGGGTTGTCGAAGAACGAGCCATCCCGCACGGTTCGCGTGATCGCCACGGAGTCTTGATCGACGATCCGGCCGGCGCCGATGTTCTGGTGCCCCACCTCGCTGTTGCCCATCGTGCCCTCGGGCAGGCCGACGCCCATCCCGCTGGTTTCAACCAGTGTCCAGGGCCATTTCGCTCGGAACATGGCGTCCACCGGGGGCTGGGCGAGCTTCGCCGCGTTGGCGTGGTCCCACTGCGGATCGGGGTTCTCGCCCCACCCGTCTCGGATGATCAGAATGCAGGGCCGGTTGGCAACGGGCGTCGTCATGGTTGTTTTCCTTTGTCTACACGCGGCGGCGAGGCATTCCCGGCCGCGTCAAAAACCGTCGCCAGCCCACTGACAGCCGCCGATGTCGGGGACATAATACCGTCTCGACCAAGTTGAGACGAACGACAGTCTGTGGGGCGTGCCGTTGGTTTCGGATGCCAAATCATTGTGCCTCTACTGAAAGGGGTGGCGAATGCAACTCGAAAGTGGGCCGGCAAAGGCGGATCGCAACTGGCAGCTTGTACGGGCCGCGTTGTTCCTGGCTTTTGCGAGCTGGTTTGTGTGGGACGGCGCGGTTGGTTATGCCAACAAGAACAGGAAGGCGGCCGAGACGATTCTGAGCGCTCCGGAGCCGTTTGGCGGCGAAGTTGCGTTCGATGAGCTGGGCGAGACGCCGACCAAGCCACTTTTCGAGGCGCTTCAGATGCAGAATCCGACGACGCGGGATCAGGTGCACGAGGCTCTTGGGGAGCCGGTTCGCACGAGCACGGAAGGTGTGGGGGTCGCGCGGGAGCTTTTTGCCAGCCGGTACGGTTATGGATCTGTGACGCTCAACCGCGGGCGCGTGGAGTCGATGAACTGGATCACGTGGGATAAGAGCAAGGAACAGATCAGGGCGCAGTTTTACTTCGCGATTCCCTGGGTATTGCTAGGGCTCTACTTCCTGCGAAAGCTCTACAAGGCCGTCACGCTGCACGTCACGATCGACGACGAGGGCATGATCTACGCCGGCCGGCGAGTAACATTCGAGAACATGGTCTCGCTCCGTGACTACAGCCCCAAGGGTTGGATCGACCTGTACCACAAGGTGGGCGAGCGAGAGAGTAAGCTGCGCCTCGACAACGAAAAGGTGGCCTTGTTCGACGAGATCGTGGCCGCAATCTGCGAGACAAAGGGCTTTAAGAACGAAGTGACGGCCTATGCCGCCGCCCAGGCGCGCGAAGAAGAGTAGGCGCGGTTCTGGGGTGGCAGCCGAAATGTGGCACAGTTGTTTCGCCTGTGATTCCACCGGCGAGACACCGGTGCCACTATTGATCGCGCAGACTCCAAACGGGAGGCAATTGCGACATGGACGAGCTACCAAGCGGGATTGGACCGGTCGAGGATCATGTCGGCGAGGCCGATGCGCGAGTGGCTGACGATCTGGAGTGCATGCAGTGCGGGTACAACCTGCGCACTCTGCCGGTTGACGGGCTGTGCCCTGAGTGCGCCGCCCCGGTGCGTTTCAGTCGTGAGGGTTACTACCTGCGCAACGCACCAGTCGAGTGGCTGCGCAAGCTCAAGGGCGGGCTTTCGCTGATCATCGTGTCGATCTTGGTCGGCACGCTGGTCGGAATCGGCTTTGTCGCATACTACGCCGTACAGGCCATCCAGGCTGGTCCAACAGTGGCCGCCGTACCGCCGGCGCGAGAGACCGCGTTGGTTGCGTTGTTCTTCGTGCCGATCGGCATCATGCTCATGATCGGCGTGGCCAAGCTCACTGCCGCGCAGCCCATGGGTGACGAGATCGCGCCGCGCCGTGACGGTACACGAGTCTGGGCACGACGCGCGCTGCTGACGTACCTCCTGATGTACGTCGCCGGCATCGCCCTCGGCGGTCTCGCGGTCGCGTTCGAGGATTCGGTGGGAATCAAGTCGGCCAACGCACTTCTCGGGATTGCCAGCTACGCCTCGTCGATGGCACTCCTGATTCTGGTTGTCAGGCTGTTGGACACCTTGATGCGGCGCGTCCCACGTGCGGGAATCGCCAAATACGCCCGCGTCGTGTTCTGGGGATGCCTGATAACCGTGGGCCCCGCTGTGGTGGCACAGGCCATCACTCTCGCCTCGGCAATGTCAATGCCCACAGGCGCCACGACGATGCCTGCCCCCGCCGCGACGATGCCCGTTGCTGCCATGAGCGTTTCCGGTCAGGGTGTCACGACTTTCCCGGCTAGCGCCCCGGCCCTGGCCCCTGCAGGCACCACGCTTCCGTCGCTGGGTTTTCAGATGTTGGCCGGATGTGGGAGTTGCATGTTTCTCATCTTCGCCCTCAACGCCTTCATACTGTTGTTCCTCGCTCGGGGGGCGCTGAAGCAGGTTATCATGGAAGTTGAGCGATCGCCGGATGGTGGAGCGGAGGCCGGCGACGACGACCTGATCGGCGAGTACGGACCCGAGTAATCCGGCCGGGAGACCAGCGATGGCCAGCGTGCCGACATCATCAGCTACTCTCGCGTTGGACGCCGAGGGGCGCGTGGCGATTGATCTGCCGTGCGTGGGTTGCGGCTACAACCTGCGCACGCTGCTCCATGACGCTCGGTGCCCGGAGTGCGCCCGGCCGGTCGTGGAGTCGCTGCGCGGGGATTTCCTGCGTTTCGCCGACCCGGGTTGGGTTAAGGGGCTGGGGCGCGGGCTGTTGCTGGTGCTGATCGCCATCGGTGCGGGAATCGTATTGCCGCCGCTGTTCTTTCTGGCTGCTGTCGGGACGTCTGGTCCGGAGATAATGATCAGTGTCTTCATAGTCGGCTTGATCATCGGCGCTCTCGCGATCGGACTGGCGATATTGGGGCTGCACTGGCTCACGCGTTGCGATCCTGCCGCCGACCCTCGCCGCGAGGGTTGGTCCGCCCGACGGATGACTCGCTGGTCTTCGTGGCTCTTGGCCGCGGCACCTCTCTACTGGCTTGCCATTGCGATAAGTGCGTCTTTCAGTACGTTTACGGCGCCGGCTGGGACACCGCCGATCTCCGGTCCGGGATTCGCGAACTCCGTGGCGCTCTACATGTTCGGCGGAGTTGCCGCAAAGGCGGCGTACAGCGTTACGCCAATCGTGCTAATGCGGCACTTGGTGGCGTTGCTGCGGCGAATCCCACGGCCTGGGCTGGCCCGGTTCGCGCGGATCGAATTCTGGGGCTTGCTGATATGCCTGCCCATGCTGGTCATCGGATGGGCGATCTCCATGCTCGCGTTCATGCCCATGATGACCAGCGCCATGGCCGTTGCCCCGACCCCGGCGCCCCTCGCAGCAGCGGCATCAATGCCAACCAGCCAGATGACCGTTTCGACAAGCTACAGCTACCAAGTGACCACCATCTCCAGCAATGTCATCGCCAGCGGGTCATCGACGACGATGCCGACGAGCTTCCCAACGACGACCAGCATGCCGGCGTCGATGCCGGCGTTTGCTGCCCCAACACGGGGCGCGGCGGTTGGGATGATGGCGGGCGGCGTTGCGACGATGCTGGGGGGCTGTTCGACGGTGGTGCTGTCGATCGCCGGGCTGGTTTTGTTGATCATGGCGTGCGTGGCGTTCAACGGCGCGGCTCGCGATGCCGCCGCATGTGCGGCGGAAGCGGCGAACATCGGCCCCCCGCCGGTTGCGCCGCCACCATCGCCGCCGAGCGGAATGTAGGGACGCTCTATGACCGACGACCAGACCCGCCAGACTGATCCGCTGCCGGGAATTGCGCCGGCTGTACTGGACGCTGAGAGACGCGTGGCGATTGACCTGCCGTGCTTGGGATGTGGCTACAACGTGCGTACGCTGGCCAATGACGCCGTTTGTCCGGAGTGTGCCCGGCCGGTCATCGAGTCGCTGCGTGGCGGCTTTCTGCGCTACGCCGACCCAAGCTGGGTTAAGGGCCTCGGCAACGGACTATCGATGGTGTTGATCGCCTCGACAGCAGGGATCATGGTGCCGGGGATCGCCATGCAGATCGTCACTGGGGCATACGCGCCAGGCGAGGCGAGAATGATCGCGGGCTTCATCACGCTGCTCCTTGCGGTATCGTCTTCCGTATTGCTGGCGATGGTGGGACTGCATTGGGTCACGCGCCGCGATCCCGTCGCCGATCCGCAGCACGAGGGTTGGTCCGCCCGGCGGATGGCGCGCTGGTCATCCTGGCTGCTGTTGGCCGGCCCGCTCTATTGGCTGGCTCTTGTGATAAGCGTGTTCACCAATCTGGGATTGGGGCAGTCTGGCTCGTCGCAGACCCTGATGTTCATGCCGGTCTACAGTCTTGGCGAGATTGCCGTGATGGCGGCCTACTGCGTCACGCCGGTCTTGTTGATCCGGCATTTGATGGTGCTGTTGCGCCGAATTCCACGGCCGGGCCTGGCCCGGTTCGCGCAGGTCGCGTTCTGGGGCTTGCTAGTAGTCTCGCCGCTTGTAGTCATCGGGTACGCAATCAGGATCCTCGCGTACATGCCCATGATGGCAGGCGCCGTGGCGGTGTTTCTCCCCGCGCCTGCGCCTGCGATCGCGACGGTGCCGCCAGGCAATGGCATTGTCGTCGCGGTGGGCGGCATGCTGAGCGGAGTGGGGGCAGTGCTGGTGTTCCATTCGACGAAGATACTTTCGGTCACCAGTCTAGCTCTGTTGCTCATGCCCTGGCTGGCGTTCAACGGCGCGGCCCGCGATGCCGCCGCGTGTACCGTGGAAGCGGCGAGCATCGCCCCCCAGCCGGCTGTGCCGCCGCCGAGCGAAGGTATGGGCACCGTATGACCCCCGATCAGGCTCGCCCCACCAATCCGCTGCCCGAGCTCATGCCGACTGCGTTGGACGATGATGGGCGCGTTGGCGACGATCTGGAATGCGCCAAGTGCGGGTACAACTTGCGGACGCGGCTCCCCGCGGACCGTTGTCCGGAGTGTAACGAGAGCGTACGGCGGTCTATTCAGAAGGCCGTCCAGACTGCGGCTGCGTGTGTACGAAACGCGCGGGCTGGTGCGGAACAACTCAAGGTGGCGGGGTGGGCTCTGGCCCTTGCCGCCATACTAGGGATGTTACTGATAGCCTCAGGCCTGTCGAAGAATGGCAGCACATATGCCTACTATGGGTTCGTGATCGCAATCGCAATAACTTGGGCCGCGGCCTTTGCCGCCGGCGCGTTCGGGGTCGTGAACTTCACTGTCCGCGATTCGCACGCGAGAGAGGGCCGCAGCGCGCGAAGGGTGTTTCGCTGGGGGACGTTGGTGATTCTGCTATCCGGTGCGATCCCGTTTGACCACATGCTCAGCGGCACGGGAGTGGTTATGCAGGCTGTCCTCTCGCGGTTGATGATGTTCGTCCTAGTGGTATTGCCGTGTGCTTTTCTGCTGCACGCCGGCAAGCTGATGCGTCGTGTAGAACAACCCGACATCGCGCTGTTCGCCCGGCGACTATCCTGGCTGGTCGCGATCGGAAGCTGCATTGCGATTGCGTGCCTGATCCTCGCGGAACTCAAACCACAACTCGCCAGGCTGGCACACGTTTTGTGCCTCTCGCTTCTAGCCGGACTATCAGTGATCGCCGCATCATTGTTCCGGCAGGTCGCGCACGCGTTGGCAGCCGCGCGACCGCTGGCGGAGCAGTACGCGAGTGAGATCATGGCTCGGATCCGGGACACGACGCAGTCTGCCGCCAAGCAGGGAGCTGGTGGCAAGCCATGACCACCGACCAAGCCTGCCAGGTTGATGCAACGCCGGAACTCATGCCCGCTGCTCTGAACACTGAGGGCCGCATATCCGGCGACTTGGGGTGCATCACGTGCGGCTACAACTTGCGGACGCTGCACGTCGACGGTCGTTGCCCGGAATGCGGCGCGGATGTGAGGGCGTCAATCCAGGTAGCGATGGAGACTCCAGCCTTGTTGCTTCAGGATGCGGCGGTTGGCGCACGGGGGCTGGTGACAGCCGGATCGACTCTCGCGGTCGGCATAGTGCTCGTGATCCTGCTAGTGGCATTTGGTTTGCCGGACCTCAACGCCGATGCCATCCTCTTTCTGGCCTGCGTCCTAGGCACAACGGCGGTCTCGGTGGCGCTTATCGCCGGCGTGGGCGGGATCGTGGGTTTCACGGTCCGCTATTCCCGCGTGCGCGAGGGGCTCACGGCACGATGCCTGAGCCGCTGGTGCTTGCTGGTGATTGCGCTGAATGCTCTGATAGTCCTGTTCATTGTCATCACGTTGCCGTGGCTCTTGGGGCTCGCGTGGCCTCCGATTCTGATTCCAGTTCCGTGCCTGGGAGGGATCGTCTCCGCGGTGACGATGTGGTGTGCTCTTCTGATCCATGCGCGCAAGCTGATGCTCCGTGTGGCACGCCCCGATATTGCCTTATTCGCCGGGCGACTGTCCTGGGTGGTTGCGTTTGGATGTTGCACGGCGATTGTGTGCCTGGTTCTCTCGGCGCTGGACGCGCAGTTCTCGCTGGCAGCGTGCTTGTGCGGCTTGGCGCTCCTCGGCGGGTTGTCCGCGATTACCGCAATGTTGTTCTGGCGAGTCATGTGGGCATTGGCGGCGGCTCGGCAACAGATGGAGAAGTATGCGCGCGAGTTCAGCAGTTCGTTGAGGAACTCTCCCCGGCGTCCGGCCCCCGAGCTGGACGTCGGCTCATGAGGCGTTATCGCCGATCAACGGTCGACTCGGGGGTCGGCCG
This sequence comes from uncultured Planctomycetales bacterium, assembly GCA_964619045.1. Lineage (GTDB taxonomy): Bacteria > Planctomycetota > Phycisphaerae > UBA1845 > Fen-1342 > JANQFV01. The sequence goes on from CAZUCH010000028.1 coordinate 12,737, forward strand.
CCATGTCTCATCTAATCGAATCTGACTTCCGCGGCGGACTGCTATGAGACCGCTCGGTCTCCATCGACATCGCGACGCGCGTGCGCAGCACGGCGGAGAGTGGGCGGTTGGCGTGATTGCCAATTACCGCGCGCTTACCGGTGAAGAGACGCGACAATCGGTCTCGAATCGCCGGCCAACCCGAAAGTCGATCGAACTCGGCGGCGACTGCGCTGATCGCAGCCCCGAACTTGCCGGCGGATTGATAGCGATCGGAGGCTGATCTAGCGAGCGACGCCGAGAAGATTACTCGCAGGAAGTACCGAAACTCCTTCTGCCGGGCTATCAAGACGCGCGGACAGCCGTCGACGCACACTCGATCCAGGTCCAGCCTTAGCCGACCGTCGACGGTCCGGGGCAGCCGCCCGGTCAACAGCTCGTGGGCAATCAAGCCCAGCGCGTAAACGTCGGAGCGGGGCGTGAGTTCATCATTCTCTCCGGCCACCTGTTCCGGACTGGCGTACCCGTAGGTACCGACGAACCGACCGGGGTCATCGCCGCCGGACACTGGCGCGAAGGCCTGGATCCGGGCGATGCCGAAGTCGAGGATCTTCGGGTGGCCCGACTCGTCGACGAGGATGTTGCCCGGCTTGAGATCCCGGTGAACGATGTCTCGTCGGTGAGCAAACTCGATCGGGTCGCACACATTTGCCAGCAGCGCCAAACGCTCCAGGGCATTGAGCCCGGATTCGTCGGCGAATTGTACGAGTGGTCTGCCTTGGATGAACTCCATAACGAAATACGGCTGTGTTCCGGACGCCCAGTGCACCTCATTCGCATGAAACACGTGAGCGATTCCCGGGTGTCGCAGGTGGCGCTGCAATCCAGCCTCGAACGCGAATCGCCAGCGGTTTTCAGACGTGAGCAACCCACGCCGCAACAGCTTGATCGCGAAACGTCGTCGGAGTGTGGCGTACGTGGCCCGATAGACGATTCCCATTCCGCCGCGCCCCAACACCTTGTCGCAACGATACTGATCGATGCAGAATGGCGGTTTCGGGTCATCCGTGCCGTGCTCCGAGTCCGCCTCAACGCAGGCCTCTGCAATCGTAGTCGTACCAGGCAGGAACCACTCGGGCCCGCGGCTGGGGCTGAAATCGCGCGTCAGTTCGTAATGTGGGAGAAGAGAGCGAGCCTCGCCCAGTAACGCCGCGTCTTCGCCGCACGCGAAGTGAAGGAACGCCGCGCGGCGTCCTGGGGAGAGGCGAACGGCGGCCTCCAGGATCTGCTGCACGCGCACATGGGCTTCGTCAGCCATCGGTGCCCACTCCCTCCAGCCGTCGACTCAACCAGGCCAATGCGTAGCGGAAGTCCTTCTCAACCGTGCTGGGGCTGACGCCGAGCAGATGCGCAACATCCGCGTACTTGAGCCCGCCGAACCAGTGCAGCATGACCACCTCGTTGAGGCGGGCGTGTTGGTCGGCCAGGTCGTGGAGTGCGTCGGCCAGGTCGAGCAACTCCACCTGGCGGTCGTGCCATTCGATGCGAATCGACTCCAGCGGGACACGCTGCCAGCGCTTCGGCCCGGCCTCTTTCGTGGTCACATCCGGGCCGGGCGAGCCGCCGGCCGAACCCGCGTCCACATCGGATGCCGCATCCACATCGGCGGTCTGACGGCGCTGGCCGCCGCGTTTCTGGGCGTAACGCTTCTTCAGATGATCGACGACCACCTGCCAGATTTTGTGCGTGGCGATTGCCCGGAAGTGCTCGGGACTGTCCCAGGGCCCCGGGGAGTGCTTCAGGAGATGCAGGCAGGCCTCGTTGACGAGTTCGGTGGGTTGAAGAGTGAAGTCAGGACGTTGGTTCCGAAAATATCGCCGCGCCAGCTCACGCAGCTCCTCGTACACGATCGGAACCAATTCCTCGGTGGCCGCATGTTTGGGGCTCTGCTCCTGCATACTTTCGGTCCCCATGGCAGTCTACGTAGAAACCTCAATCTTATTCTGCGGCCTGCGGGGTGCGATTCCGTACTGATCTTACAAGGCCGGATCGGCAGGAGTCAAAGCACCCGGCGACGACCTCGTCGAGGCGCTTGCTTCTGTGTGCGCGCCCGCAACACGGCACAGGATAACAGATTGCACGTGAGGGTGCCCGCCTTTTCGACGCCTGCCCAGCGGCGAACACGGCTGCGCCGGAGACCGGCGACCCGGCAGAGGCCAAGCCGGCAGATTCGGAGCAGGAGAGTGA
>CAZUCH010000029.1:0-14932 GCA_964619045.1 uncultured Planctomycetales bacterium
CCCAGTGGATCGCGCGGCCCGATGTGCCCGTGTAGCGCAGCACACGCTCGCACTCGCCCGGCGCGGCGCCGCTTGACCCACCAACGGGCCGCTTGTCGGCACGGCGGAGACGTTCGAACCAGCCGGCGGTTGTTTCATTGTCGTGCGTGCCCGGATAGACGACGCACTCGCGCGGGTAGACGTGCGGTTGGTGGTAGCGGTCGCCATCGTCGTCGCCGAACGCACATTGCAGCACGCGCATTCCGCGGAAGCCGAAGTGCTCGCGCAGGGCGGTCGCCTCCCGCGTCGCGAGTCCCAAGTCCTCGGCGATGATCTCGACGCGGCCCAGAGCACGGCGTAAAGCCGTGAACAGCTCGCGGCCCGGTGTTTTGATCCACTTGCCACGCTGCGCGGTGCGCGCCCGCCCCGGCACGGCCCAGGCGCGATGGAAACCCAGGAAGTGGTCGATTCGAACCGCGTCAAACTGGCTCAGTGTGCGCTCGAAACGCGCCTTCCACCACGCGAACCCGTCGGCGGCGTGGCGCGACCAGCGATAGTGCGGATGGCCCCAAAGCTGTCCAACACGACTGAACGCGTCCGGGGGTACGCCCGAGACAATCGTCGGGCGCCCGGCGGCATCGAGCCGGAACAGCTCGGGATGCGCCCAAACGTCACTACTGTCGTGGGCGACGAAGATCGGGATATCGCCAATCAGGCCGACGCCGGCGCGGCTGGCGTACCTGCGCAGCGCGGACCACTGGCGATCGAACTGGTATTGCACGAAACACTCGAAGTCGATCTGGTCACGCAGTTCGACGCGCGCCCGGCGTAGGGCCGCCTCGTGTCGCCGGCGCAGCTTGATATCCCACTCGCACCAGGGTTGGTTGCGATTTGCGCGGCCGATGGCACGGTAGAGCGCGTAGTCGTTCAGCCAGTCGGCGTGTTGCTCGCGGTAACGCACGAATGGCCGGCATGTGAGCCCGCCGCCATGGACGAAAGCCGCGAACGCCAAGCGTAGCCGGGCAAACCGATAGCGATTGACCACGCCGAAGCAGACGCGCTCGGCACGAAAGCCACCCGGACGGCGGACATCCCGCGCGGCTAGCAAACCCTGCTCGACCAGATCATCGAGATTGACCAGCAGCGGGCTACCGGCGAAGGCCGACAGAGCGCTGTACGGCGAGTTGCCCGCCCCCGCCGGCCCGATCGGCAGCATTTGCCACCACCGAGCGCCGGCGGCACTGAGGAAATCGACAAAGCCGTGGGCCGCGCGGCCGAGGTCGCCGCAGCCATGCCGACCCGGCAGCGACGTTGGGTGCAGCAGCAGCCCAAATGCCCGTTGGTCGAGCCGGAAACTGGGCCGCCGGGCTCTGCCGCCGCGCTGGCCGGCGGCGGTCATTTGGGAGTCGCCGCGTGCCAGACGATGCCGCAGAGTGGTGGGACGATCGTTCGGAACGTACCATCCTTGACCTTCACATCGCCTTTGACGATTAACACGCCATTCCAGACCGTCGGAGCATTCGCCGGCACGGGCACATCCACGATGCGCACGTCGGCGGAGGCATTCAGCACGACGATGAGCTGCTCGTCGTCGTTCTTGCGGAGAAAGGCGTAGATGTCGTTGAGATCGTCGATCAGCAGCGTTTCAAACGTGCCGGTGCGCAGCGCGGGATGCGCATTGCGCAGCGCGATGGTCTGTTGGTAACAGGTCACCGACGACGTGTCGATTTCGTTGTCGAGCGGCTTGGCGTAGGGCCCAAGATCTTCCCACAGCATCGGCTTACGGCAATTCGGATCGTCAGCGCCCCACATGCCGACCTCGTCGCCGTAGTAGATCATCGGCGCTCCGACGTAGGTCATTTGAATGACGGCGGCGAGGCGCGCCCGGCCGTAGTCGGCCGAGGTCGGTTTGTCGTTCCGGTACTTGGGGCCGTTGTCCTGGATGCGATTGGCATGGTCATAGGCCCGGTCGGGATTGTGGGCCATCGAGGCCACGCGATCGGTGTCGTGGCTATCCATCAAGTTCTGCAAGGCCAAGGTGGCCTCGAGCGGATACGCCAGACGCAGCTCACGCAGCCGCCGATCGAACTCCCAGGTCGTAATCTTGTCCGTCTCGTCGAACGCCCAGGCCACGACCGCGCGGGAGAACTGGTAGTTCATGACGGCGTCGAAGTGCTTGCCATCGAGCCAGCTTCCCGCGTTGTCCCAGATTTCGCCGGTGATATAAGCGTTCGGATTGACCTTTTTCACAACCTGGCGCCACTCGACCCAGAACGGGGCCGGAATCTCGTTGGGCACGTCCAGTCGCCAGCCGTCGATCCCGTCGCTGGGGTCGCCATCGCCGTCCGGGTCCATCCAGCGACGCGTGACATTGAAGATGTGCTGCTTGACCGATTCGCTCGCCAGGCCGTCGGCGTCCTTCTTGAAGACCGGCAGTTCGCCGAACCCGGCCCAGCCCTCGTACTCGAACGGCTCCCACGAAGTGACGTCGAACCAGTCGGCGTATGGAGACTGGCTGCCGTTCTTCAGCACGTCCTGGAATGCCGGGTGCGGGCGACCGACGTGGTTGAACACGCCGTCGATGATGATCTTGAAGCCCATCGAGTGGGCTTTCTTGATGAACCGCAGGAACCGCTCGTCGGACTTGGTCCACTGCCAGGTGGACGGATCGAGCAGGTCTTCAGCCGCCGCGACCGCCTCATAATCACCCTTGGTGCCGAAGTTGTCGTCGATGTGCAGGTAGTTGGTGGCGTCGTACTTGTGACTGCTGGCCGCCTCGAAAACCGGGTTGAAATAGAGCGCGTTGACACCCAACTCCTTCAGGTACGGCAGTTTCTCCTCCACGCCGGCGATGTCGCCGCCGTAGTGACGCCGGAAGATGGCGTACTTGTAAAAGGTGGCGCCGTCGGCCTTCTCCTTGGGTGTCAGCTCGAACCAGTCCATGGTCCACGGAGCGCAGTCATCGGGATTGTTTGTGGGGTCGCCGTCGCGAAACCGCTCGGGGAATATCTGATACCAGATGGCGTGCTTGGCCCACTCGGGCGTAAGAAGCACGTCCATCTCCGCCGGCGTCACGCGGTACGTGTCTGGGCTGCCGCCCGAGGATAGCTCCCCGTCGGTTATGATGAACGAGTATGCCACGGTGTCGGTTGCACTGCCCGGCAGCTTGGCGACCGCCTCCCACAGCGCGAAACAGTCGTCCTCATGCACGCGCGTCATGTCGATCAGGTCCTTGCCCAGCCCAACGACCTGAGCCTGCTGCACATCGTGCGCCAACGTACGCAAACGGATGAGCGCCCGGCTGCCCGAGAGCAGTTGAAGGTAGCGCTGGTTGTGAGGATCGTGCTCCAGGGCGGCGGTTTCGATCTCGCCGTCACCGACGGCACCCTTGGAGACCTTCAACTCGCCCAGCCGACCCAGCCGCAGGACCGAGTTCTTGCCCGAATGCCCGTCGTCCATCGTGTCCGGGTTCCCAGGATCGCGGAACCAGCGGTCGCCGTTGACGACAAACTTGTACTGGTGAATGCCATCGGGCAACTCGATGCGCACTGTCCAACAGCCCGCGTCGTCCGGCCCGCTCATGGGGGTCGAGGTCATATTCCACGAGTTAAACGTTCCGGCCAGAGCCACCGACCGAGCCTCGATCTCCGGCCGATACGTGAACGTGCAGCCCCACTGCCCATTGTCGGCTTTCTCGATCTGAACCTCTGGCGGCGGCACCGTGGCAAGCACGCACTCGCCCCAGAAGACTAGCAGCAGTGAAATGACGCCGAGCTGTCCAAGACGACCCGGCCCGCGTTGGATACGTTTGATGGCATTCATGGGGTGAATTATACTCCTTTGATTGCCCTTGGGAATCCGGCGCATGGTAATGAGGCTCCTTCGGCCTCGCAACGCCGGGCCTCCCAGCGGCACTCGGCCACAGGCACTATGCAGCAGATCGCACGAATCCTACGCCTCGTCATCACAATCGCAGCCGCCGCCCTGACCGTCTGGGCGTTCGGGTGGGTCGCTATGCGGCCGTTCCTGCGAGCCGATGATCGAACGGGTATGACGACGCTGAGGTTCGTACACTGGGGCGACGACCGCGAGGCCGAGATCGTCGTCCGCTTGCTGAGGGGCTTCGAGAAGAAGTACCCCGACATCCGCGTCGAACGCATCCACCCCGGCGGCGCCGAGGCACTCAAGACCAAGGTCCAGACCATGGTCGCCGCGGGTGACCCGCCAGATGTCTTTCAGCTCGGCTATGAGCGCATAGCGGGCTGGGCCGACAAGGGACTCATGGCCGAGATCGAGCCGTTTATCGAGCGCGATCGCGAGGCCGGAGACCCAGACGCGCTCAAACTGGAAGACTACTACACCAACGTGATCGACACGTTCCGTTTTGACGGGCGGACGATTGGCCGCGGCACCTTGTACGCCATCGCCAAAGACTTCACGACTGTCGGATTCTACTACAACAAGGACCTCTTCCGGAAAGCCGGAGTGCCCGAACCGCCGCTGGATGGCTGGACATGGGAGCAGTTCATCGAGACCGCTCGCCAGATTGGGCAGCTCGAAGGATGCTTCGGGGCCGACTGCGTCACATGGGAACCCATGCTGCGCGTCTTCTGCTGGACCCACGGTGTTGATTTCACACACGATCGCTTTGAGACCTTCGATTTCACCGACCCGCAACTGGTGCGAACGCTTGATCGGCTGCGCGGCTGGTTCGAGGAGAACACCCGCGCCCTGCGCAGCGCCAAGACACAGCTCGAGACCGGCGAAGATCCTTTCCTGTCCGGGCGCATCGGGTTGGCTGGGCCGTTTGGGCGCTGGAAGATCCCGATCTATCGTCTCATTACCGACTTCGACTGGGACTTCGCACCCCTGCCGCACGCCAAAGGCCAAGAGCCGGCTAACGGCATCTTCACTTCTGCCTGGGCCATGTCAGCCAAGACGCGGCACTCCGACGAAGCCTGGCTGCTCATCCGCTACCTCTCCGGCGAGGAGGGCCAACGACTGGTCTCCGAAGCCGGGCTGGCGATTCCGACCATGATCCGCGTGGCCGAGAGCGCCGCCTTCACCAACCCGAGCATCAAGCCGCAAAACGACCGCGTGTATCTCGATATGGTCCCGTACGCACGCGAGCTCGACTGGCCGCCGCACACCAAGTACCTTGACAAGCTCCGCAAACGGATGGAGCAGGTCTACAAGATCGGCAACCGCCCAACCGCCGACGTGCTGGCCGACGTGCAAGCGGAATGGGAGGAGTTTCGGCGCGTCGACGCGTCGTACGGCGATCATCCTCCCATGCCGTGGCGCTGCCTGACCATGCTCATCCTGGCACCGACGGCTGTTGCCCTGCTCACCGCGGGGCTGTTCTGGTGGCGCAGGCGGCCGAGCCGAATGGCCTTCCACGAGGAGCTGGCCGGCGCGGGCATGGTCAGCCCGTGGGTGATCGGCTTCCTGCTCTTCACCGCGTTTCCGGTCGTGCTGTCGCTGCTGCTGGCGTTCACTAATTGGAGCGGCCTGGCGACTCTGGATTACGCCGAGTGGATTGGAACCGACAGCATCACGCAAATCGCTCACGACGCGGGCTTCATGAAGTCACTCGCCGTCACCGCGTTTTATGCCCTGCTGGCCGTGCCGTTGGGCCAGCTCGCGGCACTCGCGGCGGCGATGCTGATGAGCAGCGAACTGCCCGGGATACGCTTCTTCCGGGCCGCTTGGTATCTGCCCAGCGTGCTGGCCGGCGTGGCGATCGCGATCCTCTGGAAGTGGGTCTTTCATCACGAAGACGGCATGCTCAACGACCTGCTCAACCCGCTGCTGGGGCTCTTCGGAGCACACGCCCCGCGCTGGTTCGAGAAAGACGCCGATACGTGGGCCGTTCCCGCGTTTGTCATTATGAACTTCTGGATGGTCGGCGGCAGCATGATGATCTACCTGGCCGGCCTCAAGGGCATCTCCAAGGATCTGTACGAAGCGGCCGCCATCGACGGGGCGCGTTGGAAACACCGCGTCTGGCACGTGATGCTGCCGATGCTGAGCCCCGTGATCTTCTTCAACACGATCATGGCAATGATCGGGTCGTTCCAGATCTTCACGCAGGCCTACGTCATGACCGCCGGCGGCCCGGGCGATGCGACGCGCTTCTACGTACTGTACCTATACAATCAGGCCTTCGACCTCCACGAAATGGGCTACGCCTCGACCCTGGCGTGGTTGTTATTGCTGATTATTCTGGCACTGACGCTGTTGTTGATGTGGGGGAGCAAGAGATTCGTCTACTACGAGGGGTTGAAAACGTAGGATTGAGGATTCGAGGATTCGAGGATTCAAGAGGGTCAGCCTGTGCTGAAGACGTACAAGGAATTGAAGGTCTGGCAGAAGTCGTTTGCCTTGTGCGCCGACATCTACCGGATCTCGACGCGGTTTCCCTCCGATGAGCGGTTCGGCCTAACATCCCAGTTGAGGCGTGCGGCAGTGTCGATCCCGTCCAACATAGCCGAAGGTTACGCGCGTGACACTACCCGTGACTACATCCGCTTTCTCTGGGTGGCCAACGGATCGCTTGCTGAAGTGGAAACCCAGTTGATGCTCACCCGAACTCTGCGGGTTGCACCCGAAACCGACGTCGATACTCTGCTGGAATCGGTCAGTGAGATCGAGAGAATGCTACGCGCTCTGATTCGCTCGCTCGGCGGCGGCGCGACAAGGCCTTCAAGCAACAACAAGCCGGAAGGTGTAGCCCCTTGAGTCCTAGAATCCTGAAACCCTCGAATCCCCGGCTCCTTGAATCCTTGAATCCTCGAATCCTGAATCCTGGCAACCAATGAAGACCAAGACCCTCGCCATCTACGCCATCCTCGTCGGCGGCAGCATAATCATGCTGTTCCCGCTCTGGTGGATGGTTTGCGTCAGCTTCTCGACACCAGCCGAAGCCAGTGCGGCGGCGACCAGTTCGACCGAGTTCAACTGGTGGCCGAAGTTTGGTAACTGGCACAACTACGCCGACTCGCTCATGAACATGGGCACAAATGACCTCCGGGAATCCGATGGCGAACGCCCCGAGAGGACGGGCGAGGCCATTCGTTGGTACTTGCAGGATCCGGGGCGTCGCTATCGCGGCTTCCTGGACGCCTTCGCCAACACCGTGGTCGTCACGGTGCTCAGTGTCATCGGCCAAGTGATTTCATGCAGCTTGGTGGGGTATGCCTTCGCCCGCCTGCGGTTCCGGGGGCGTGGGCCGCTGTTCGTGCTCATGATTTCGACGATGATGCTGCCGCCGCAGGTCACGATGATCCCGATGTTCATCATGTTTCGCAGCTTCGGGTGGATCGACTCGATTCTGCCGCTGGTCGTACCGATGTTCTTCGGGACGCCCTTCTACATCTTCATGTTTCGGCAATTCTTCGCGCAGGTGCCCGAGGCGCTCGTGGAAGCGGCCCGGATCGACGGCTGTGGACATGTGCGCGTCTGGTGGCAGATAATGCTGCCCATGTGCCGCCCGGTAATCGCAATCACCGCCATCTTCGTCTTTATCTTCGTCTGGAACGACTTCCTGGGCCCGCTGATTTACCTGCACAGCGAGAACCAGATGACCCTGGCCGTCGCGCTGAACTCATTCAAGAACCAGTACGGCGACTTCCGTGACGCGCACTTGCTGATGGCCGCCAGTATCGTGACGATGATCCCCTGCATCCTGCTGTTCTTCATGGCCCAAAAGCAATTCGTCGGCGGATTGCAATTGGGGGCGGTCAAGGGCTGACGCCGGCGACGCTACGGACTGATCTCGAACAGGTGCAACTCGCTCCTGCCGTCCGTGCTGGGCCGAGTGTGGATGCGCGTCAGTAGCGGCGACAAACGTTCATCCACCAATAATCGCGCAACCAACTCTTCGTTCTGTCGGCGTTCGAACCCGGGACCGGTTTCAATCGCGAAGTAGCCAGCCCCGCCGCTCGTGATCTGACGCACCAAGGCGCCATAGTACTCCGGCTGCTCGGGCCAATACTCCCAGCGCATGTCGGCGTAGAACGCGATCCGCCGGGCGCTGCTGCCCGAGAGTAGTCGCTTCTCCGACAAGTCAGGATCGTGGTCACCGAGCCAGGTCGCCGCGCCACCCAGATAGCCACTCATGTAATTGGGCATGCGCAGGGCGTAGAACAGCAGCGGCAGACCACAAACAGCCACCGTCACAACAGTGAGCCAACGCTTGCGAGCTTGTTGCGCCAGCCCCAGTGTGTGCGCCAGGATGACGCCCGCCAGCGGAACCAGCAGCATCGTCGGCACAAGCATGTGGCGCACCGCTAGATAACCGTGGCGATCGAGCAGGGCCAGCGCCAGAGCCACATGGGCCGACATACAGGACGTCACACCCAGCAGTTCGGGGCCCAGCAGTTTGCGACGCAGGTGCCAAATAGCCGGCACAGCCAGCAGCGGGATAACCACGCGCCCCGCCCGAAAGAGCTGGTAGAGGCCGTATGGCAACAGGCCGTACCATGGGACGTCACGCGTACGCAGTTTGGCCAACACCACACTTGTGGCACGGGCTTCCGGCCTGTGATTCCACCGGCAGGATGCCGGTGCCACAAGGGTTGTGGGACAGCTTCTAGCAACCTCCTCGGCACTCCACAGCGAGACGTCCTTCTTGCTTGAGAACCGCCCCACGGCCATCCAATACGGCGCGACGCACACGACGAACGCCAAGAGCAGCACGCCACCGCGAGCCGCGAGCCGCGACCAGCGCACATGCCGCCACTGCCCCGCCAAGACCACGATCCCCGCCGCGGCCGGCACGAATCCCTCCTGACGAGTCATGAAGGCCAGTGCGCTCAGCAGGCCGCACGCCAAGGCGGCCGGCACACTGTTCAGATTCACCAGCAGCACAACCGCCGCCAGATAGAACAGCAGATGCACCGAGTCCGACATCACATCGACGGACAACTGAACGTTGAGCGGCAGCAGGGCCGCCAAACCGACCGCGCACAGCACGGCCAGCCGCCGATCCACCGGCAGGTCGAGACGCCGCAACAGCCGGCCCGTCAGCACGCCCGCCAGCGCAACAACACCCATGCCGGCCAGCCAGCAAATGAGCTGCCCGCAGCGTTGCCACGTAAGCGGCACATCGGGCGCGCCACAGAAGACGGCGATTCGTTGAACACCGAGGATCATGGCCGGAAAAAGCGGATGCTGCTGGGCCTCCGGCGTTTGCAGGTAATCCAGGCCCTGGCGCCCCAACTCACGCGCGTACCAGCAGAAGGTCACACCATCGCGAGCGATGACCGGAACCGCCGCCGCCAACAGGAGTCTGCCAAGACCCGCAACCAACAGGATGCCGATCAGCCAACGTCGATAGGCGCGCGAGCTTATGGCAGTCGTCGTCACGGGCGTCCTCGCGTGCTGGGCAGTGCCGTCATCATCTCGTGCCGAACTCGCCCGTTCGACTGCGATGCTCCAGCACCATCCGCACCAGAGTGGCCGCCCCCCGAAGTCCCATCTTGCGCATCACGCGCCGCCGATGCACCTCGACCGTCTTCTCGGCTATACCCAGCTCGACAGCAGTTTGCTTGTTGGCATTGCCGGCGACGACCAGCTCCATCACCTCCCGTTCGCGCGGCGTGAGCTGGGCTAGGCGCTCCGCGAAGTCCATGCTCTCCAGCGAGCGGCGCAGCAGCTCCGCGTCGCGCTCGAGCGCATCGCGAACCCGTTGCAGAAGCACCTGATCGTTGACCGGCTTCTCCAGAAAATCCACCACGCCCGCCTGCGTGGCCCGCACCGCCATCGGGATGTCCCCGTGCCCCGTGAGGATAATGACCGGAATCGCAATCCCGTCGTGCGTCAGACGCTCATGCAGTTCGAGCCCGGTCATGCCGCGCATGCGAACATCGAGCACCAGACAGCCGGGCTGCTCCTGGTCATACTCGGCGAGAAACGCCTCCGCGGAATCGAACGTCCGAGTGCGGAAGCCCTCGGCCCCAAGCAGGCATTCGAGCGATTCACATATGGCGACATCGTCATCAACCACAAACACCGTTGGCTCAGTCGACATCTCGATCGTCTCCTCCGGCGACCTGCAACGTGAGACCGAAGGTGGCCCCACGCCCGTCGCCACGTTCGACCCACAGGCTCCCTTCGTGGGCTTCCATGATTGATCGGCTGATCGACAGCCCCAGGCCCGTACCCGCGGTCTTGGTCGTAAAGAACGGGTCAAAAACACTGTCGGCAACGTCGTCGCCCAGCCCAGGGCCGCTGTCATGCACACTGACACACACACGCTCGTCGGCGCCGACGTAGGTGCGCACTCGCAGCCGCCGATCGTCTTCGGGCAACTCACGCAGGGCCTCGATCGCGTTCTGCACGAGGTTGAGAATCACCTGCTCGATCTGGATTCTATCCACCACGACCGTAGGTAACACGTCAGCCGGCTCAAAGTCAACTGTCACATGATGCGCCCGGATCACGGGCTCGGCGAACAACAGCGCCTCGCGCACGATCGGATTGACCTCCTCCGGCACACGCCGCGGCTGGGCCTTGCGCACAAAAGCCTTCAGGCGCCGGATGAACTCGCCGGCCCGTTCGGCCTGCGCCGCGATCTTGTCCATCGTGCCGGCAACCTCGGGCTGTCCCCAATCGCCCTTGCGAAGCTGCGCGTTGCAGCCCTTCGCGAAGTAGAGAATCGCCGATAGCGGCTGGGCCAGCTCGTGGGCCAGTCCGGAGGCCATCTCGCCCATCATGCTGACGCGCGCCACATGCGTCAGTTGCTCCTGGTGATGCCGGGCGGCCTCTTCGGCCTGCCGGCGCTCGGTGATGTCCTCCGAAATGCCGGCCACGCGATAAACGCGGCCCTCGGCATCGCGCACCGGGAAGGCCCGACCACGCAGCCACCGAACCGTTCCGTCGGGGCGTATGATGCGATACTCGAGCAACGTCGCTTCGCCACCCTTGCGCCGCTCCATCGCCTCAAGAATCGCCGAACGATCATCCGGGTGGAGAAAGTCCAACCACGCCAGCGGCCGCGCGTAGCCCTCGCTCAACGGACGCCCCCAAATGCGCTCGAAGGCCGGGCTCAGGTACAACGCCCGCCCGCTGTCGGGCTCGGTCAGCCAGAAACCCTCGTTGATGTTCTCCGCAACCTGGCGGAAGCGCTCCTCGCTCTCGCGCAGCGCCTGCTCGGTCTGTTCGCGTACGGCCAACTCCGCCTGCAACCGCTGGTTCACCTCCGCCAGCTCGGCCGTCCGACGATCCACCAGATCCTCGAGGTGTCCACGATGCTCGCGCAACTCCTTCTCGACACGCTTACGCTCGGATATGTCGCGCGCAAAGACGCAGTTGTACTCCTTGCTGCCGTACTCGATGTAGTTCACCGTGACTTCATAAGGTCGCGTGCGACCCTCACGTGTGCGCAAGATCGTCTCCAGCGCAAATGTCCGATGCTGTTTGACCTCGTCCCAATGCGCCGACCAGCCCGCCATCGTTATGCGCATGTCGAAGTCCGGCACGCGCATCCGCAGCAGTTCCTCACGCGAGTACCCCAGCGCCTGGCAACCAGCCTCGTTGACGTACAGCACCCGCGCGTCGGGGCCAATCCAGAACACCGAATCAGCCGCTCTGTCGATCGAGAACTGCGTCAGATGCAGCATCTCATCCGTCTTCGAACGCTCGGTCGTATCCTCGATGACCTCAATGAAGCCGTTGATAGCCCCGCGCGAATCCCGCAACGGAATGGCCCGCGTGCGAACCCAGAAGCGGCTACCGTCGTCACGCACACCCTGCGACGTGGTCTCGGCCGGGCACCCGCTGGCCATGGCACGTGTTCCCGGACAATGAGCGCAGATTTCGTCGCGCTTCTCAAACTCCGAGTAACAACGCCTCGTCACGAGCTCCCCGGCCGACTTCCGGTACATCTCACCCAGGCGAGAGTTGGTCATCAGGATCCGGTAGTCCTTGCCGATCAGCGCGATGCCGCTGTCGATGTTCTCCACCAGCGTGCGGTACCGCTCTTCGCTCTCACGCAGTTGGGCCTCGGCACGCCGGCGTCCCGAAACGTCCCGCAGGATACCCTGAATGACAGGCCGCCCATCCAGCGCCACGACACTCGAACTCAGCTCCACCGGTATCCGCCGACCGTCGCTGTGCCGAACCTCCAAGGCCTCGGCCGGCCAGCCGCCGTGCCGAACGTGCTCGCGGAACCGCCAAGTGTAATACTCGGTTTCCTCCGGCGGATGCAGGATCGTCTGGGACTGCCCGACAAGCTCGTCTCGCGCGCGGCCAACGAGCCGTTCCACGCTCCCATTGACATCCAGAATGATCCCCGTCTCCGCGTCCGACACCACAATCGCGTCGGCCGCGGCCTGCATGAGTTCCCGATAGCGCCCCTCCGACTGCTCGGCCCACGAATCGGACAAGTTGGAAGAGCCTGCGGCTGTCATCGTTCCTCTCTGCGATCGGCCTCGTTACGCTGTTCGCGACAACAGAGCACTAGTCGCCACGCACCGTCATTACGATGATCCGGCGATCACCGGTCGGCTCGAGAAGCTGAAGTCGGACCCTCTGCCCGACGGCCGTGCCATCCAGTGCCAACAACAAGTCACGCACCGCGTTCACCTCGCGACCGTTACAGGCCACGATCAACTCACCCAAACTGACATCGGGGCGCCGCTCAGACCCCGCGACAAACCCGCGTATCACGACGCCGCGCGCGGACTCGCCGTACACGCTGTAACGCTGATTCGGCGATGGCCGCAGGGTCCGGACGCTCAGCCCAAGCGGCCCTACCGTCCGCCCGGTGCGCGCCGGTTGCCGCGCGATGCCGCGCATGTCATCCGGTTGCGTGCCCAGCGTTACCGCCACCTCGAGCACTCGCCGATCACGCATGATGCGCAATCGGGTGACCTCACCTGGAAGGATGTCCGCGATCAGGCTCCGCAGGTCGGTCAGTTCCGCAACCCCGGACTCGTTCACGGCCGTGATGACGTCCTCAACCTGCACGCCCGCCTTTCCCGCCGGCGAGTCTGGGAAGATGCCGCTGACCAGCACGCCTTTCGCCTCGCTGAGCCCAAAGAGTTCGACATCGACTGCTTCGAGTTCGACCAGACTGATGCCCAACCAGCCACGCGCCACCTCGCCGCTGCTAATCAGCCGCCGCGCGATGTTGGACGCCATGTTGGCCGGTATCGTAAACGCGATGCCCGCGTTGAAGCCGTCGCCATGGCTGGCAATAGCCGTGTTCACACCGACAACCTCACCCTTGAGATTCACCAACGGCCCACCCGAATTCCCGGGGTTGACCGCCGCGTCCGTCTGGATGAAATCCTGGTACAGAATGTCCAGGCCCCCGACCAACCGACGACCCTTCGCGCTCACTATCCCGTGCGTAACCGTCTGCGACAGCCCGAACGGCGTCCCTATCGCCAATACCCAGTCTCCGACTTCCAACCGATCAGAATCTCCGAAAACCAGCGCCCGGAGATCAGGGGCCTCGATCTTGACCACCGCCAAGTCAGTCTTGGGGTCGGTGCCAACAACCTCGGCGTCGTACTCGCGGTCATCATAGAGTACGGCGGTGATCCGCTCGCGCCCCTCGACGACGTGGTTGTTGGTGAGAATGTACCCCGCGTCGTCGATGATGATCCCGCTACCCAGACCCGCCGGCGCCGGCATCCGCGGCAAAAAATGCTCTAGCTGGTCCTCCGGCACGTCCTTCTCCAGGTGCTCTCGCAGGAGCTCCTGGGCCGCCTCGCTCTCCGTGCCGCCGCTCACCCGCAGGTGGACCACCCCCGGCCGAGCGATGCGCGCCGCCGACTTGAACGCCCGCGACACGGCGTAGACGTCCGCCGGAGCGTCGGCGGGATCGCCGGCCGGCACGACTTTCTCCGCCCGACCACCTTCTTGGCCGCCGGCGTAGGCCCAATGCGTCACAACCCGCTCGCCCACGGCGATCCACAGCAACGCCGCCGCCGCCACGCTCCCCAGCCCCAAACCAACTCGCGATCTTGCTCTCGTTGTCACACCCAGCACTCCTGGTCCGGTACAAATCCGCCGGCTCTATTCTAGGCCAACATCCCCATCGGCGTCAGGCCCTCCCTCTCCGCACGTCCCCTGGAGCCGTTTTGTACGCGTTGGGTGCAGCCAGTGTGGGACTGGTCCTTTGTGGCACGATCCGAGGATTGGGGGATTCAGGGCCCCGGGGCTTCGAAGCGGACCGCGGGCGTGTCACTTTGAAACTGGCCCCTCGGCTCCTTGAATCCGCAATCCTCGCCACGCCGCCAGCCACGGTGCCGACGCGGGTCTACTTGAACACTGTACGGGGAATCCGTTAGAATCGCCTTGGATCATTTCGATCGAGTTCGCGAAGAGGTGTTCATTGCACGGGTCATGCGACGCGTGTCGCCGGACGCTGTGCCACAAACAAGGAGAGGGTAATGTCGAATTGGCGCAGAATGGAACTACTGGTAGGTGCCGCCGTGATCTGTGGAGCCGGCCTGTTTCCGGCCTTCGGTCAAGCCAGCCGGCAGGTGGCCCGTGTGAACGACACCGGAATGTGGATCGAATCCTCATCTGGTCAGAGCGTTGGCCAAACGCCACCGGTCTCGGACGGGAGCGGCCGCGATGATGTCATCTGGCAGTTGCACGATGACGGCTCGATTGCCAACAGCATCTGCCTCGCCGACACGATGGACGAAACCTGGATTGGCCAGAACCTGAACTACGAGCGGTTCTCGCACCTGCAAACCACCGGCGACGGCACGCCAGTGTACGAATTCGACCTGGTGCCGGAGAATCCAGGAAACGTCGTGGTCGCATCGGCGGAGGACATCTCGCTGGGCGTGCTCGGCGTAGCCGGCCCCAGCGGCGTTTCCGTTTCGATCCGGGGTTTCAGCAAGCCCGGCGGAGCAACCCCGCTGTGGACCTACAACTTCGATCGCGATCACGAAACGCTCGGGTTCCACTCGCTCGACGTCGCCGCCGA
>CAZUCH010000030.1:0-14643 GCA_964619045.1 uncultured Planctomycetales bacterium
TCGTCGTCTAGTGGGAATTTAGCGTAGTCGCAGCTGATAAATCAGAGATCTCAAAACACAGCGATCAAGAAGACACGCTGGACAAGTTCGCACAAGACGACGTGGACTTCTCGGCCGATCGCACCAACAGCCTCCTGGATGAGGACAGCTTCGATGTAGCCGAGCTGGACTCGATCGGTGACGGCCACGGCGCGGGCACCGGCACCGACTTCGGCGAGGGCGCGCTCACCCTCCTGGGCACCGGGGCCGGAGCCAGAGCCGCCGGCGCGGGCGGGTTCGGCGGCGGCTTCGGCGACGGTTCGGGCGTCGGCAAGGCCGGCATCTGGAATCTACGCGTGCGGGCCAACAAGATCGCCTACGTCGTCGACTTCTCCGGGTCGATCATCGTTGCCGTGGACGACCTCAAACGCGAACTCAAACGCTCCATCGGCCGACTCAAACCAACCCAGTCGTTCAGTGTCGTCATCTTCTACAGCACGGGCGGCGGCCGCGATGAGCAGTTCCGGACGGAGAGCTTCAGACCCCAGCTTCAGGCCGCGACCGCCGACATTCGCCGAAAGTTCTTCACCTGGATCGACCGGCAGGCTCCGCGTGGCCAGACCGAGCCGTTGGCGGCCGTCAAACGCGCCCTGTCGCACGAGCCGGACGTGGTCTTCCTCTTCTCGGACGGCTACTTCGATGATTCGCTCGTGGATTCGATCAAACAGGCGAACGACAAGACGCGCGCCCGAATCTACTGCGTTGTGTTCGACGAAATACTGTTGCAGGATACTAGTGGATTGCCGCGCGAGACCGAAGGTGCTCGCCGGCTGCGGCGCGTGGCCGAGGGCAATCACGGCAAGGTCAAGATCGTGACCGGAAACGACCTGGCACGCTGATCTGCGGCCGGGAAGCACATAGGGAGACAGTATGCAAGCTGGAACCATGCAACGAGCCGCGGGCCTGATGGGAATGCTGGCGCTCGGGACCGCACCGGCCTGGGCCCAGTCCGGCGGCGCGGCGGAGAGCCAATCGCTGCTGGACATCTTCTGGCAGGGCATCGAGGTGCCGACCTACTTCATCGCCGCCGGCTCGATCGTCGTCATCGCACTGATCATCGAGCACTTTCTGGCGGTGCGGCGAACCGAGATCGTCCCGCTCGAGCAGGTCAAGTCGGCCCGCAACCTGATCGAGGCCCGCGACTTCCGCAAGTGCCTCGCGACTCTCAAGAAGAGCAACACGTTTTTCGCCGAGACCATGGTGGCCGCACTGGGACATGCCCGGCACGGCTTCGACGCCATGCACGAAGCGGCGATGGAAAAGTCCGGACAGCTCAGCGGACGCATGTTCCGCAAAGCCGAATACCTCAACATCCTCGGCAACCTCGGACCGCTGCTCGGGCTGCTCGGAACCGTCTGGGGCATGATCGAGGCCTTCGGCGAACTAGGGGCGGCCGGTGGGCAAGCCGGAGCCGGCGGGCTGGCCAGCGGAATCAGCAAGGCACTCGTCAACACCCTCGCCGGACTGGCACTCGCCATCATGGGCATCGGTTTCTTCGGCCTGTGCCGCAACCGAATCGAAGGCCTCACCGTAGCGGCCACCGTGGACGTGCTGGACTTGCTCGAGTACTTCCGGCCGGCAGCGTCCGGCGGCGCCACGAAACCAATCGAACGCCCGGCACCGGCGCCACGGGACACCACGAGCGGGTAATCCGGATGAACCGCCCTCCAAAACCAGTATCGATGACGCTCAATCTCGCCCCTATGGTGGACGTGATGATGTGCCTGATCATCTTCTTCCTACTGGCAAGCAAGATGGTCGCGGCCGAGCACTACCCCGTGGATCTGCCTTGGGCCGTAGCCGCTAAGGAGGTCAGTCAAGGCGACCTGGGGACGCGTGTGACCATCACCGTGCGCCACGTGGACGACAATGATGACCGTGCCGAATACGTGGTGGCTGACTGGGACGGCCAGCGCATCGTCGAACGCGTTCTACTGCCCGGCGACGTCGAGTCGCTGCTGCGACAACGCGCGGCACGTGCCTCACATGACCAGCAGGAGCTGCGCTGCGTCATTCGTGCCGATCGAATGTCCAAGTACGAGCATGTCGAGGTCGTCTTGCGCGCCTGCGGCCTGGCCAGGATCTCCAACGTCGTCTTCACGGTCAACTCCGGCGAGGCCCCGGAGGAGCCGGCATGAAACGCTACCAGCCGGCCAGCGAGAGCGTCCCCAACCTGGCGCCAATGGTGGACGTCATAATGGTCCTGCTCGTCTTCTTCCTGCTCGGCACCTCGCTCGACCTCGTCTCCCAGGGAATGCTCCAGACCGAGCTCGACCCCAGCAGTGGCCCCGGCGGAGGCGCCGCCATACGAATCAACCCGCTGGTACGAATCGCACTGAGCGACGTCGACGGCGGAGAATCGGTCAACGTGTACGTGATGGACGACTATCTCGGCGAGGAGGCCTTCGATGATCTCCACCGCTTCCTCGACCAGCGCCGGCAAATGGGTGCCGATCCAACCAGCGCCGTCGTGATCGGGGCCGAGACCACAGTGCGCTGGAAGTACATCGTACGGGCCATGGACGCCGCCGTGCGGGCCGGCTTCAAGAACATCCAGTTCGCGGTCAGCTTCCGCGCCGGCAGCATCGAGGGAACCTAGAGTGTCGAGTACGCCATGCGAGCGATAGTCACGGCAGTCCTGATTCTCGCGGCGTTTCCGGCCGCCGCGCAAGATGCCGATCCAAATGCGGCCCAGGACATCGAGCGCATGGTCCGCGAGGGCATGTCTGAAACACTGGAGTCTCGCCTCCACGGTGGGCGAACGGCCGACGAGAAACACCTGCTGGCCCAGACCCACACAAACAAGGCCCGGCGGCTGAAAGCCGGGGACCAGCGAGAGGAAGCCTACGAGCAAGCCGCCCAACGCTACCAGGAGTGGATCAACCTACTCGGCACGGCGGCCGACGGCGGTGGGGCTTCCGAGCGCGTGCGGTTGGCTGCGGCGCGCGTCGAGTTCGGCGGAGTCATTCTCTCCGAGCGCGCGGCCGACGACTTGAACAGCTTCGAGATATATGCCGGCCGGCGCGGCGATCGGCGACGTCTGGCGACACTCCTCGCACTGGCCGGCGAGCAGTACGACGCGGCCGCCGAGATTCTCCAGCCCATCATCGACGACCTGCAGTCACACGAGGATGAGCTGCTCGAAACGGGCCTCTACGAAGCGGCGGTCATGACTCGACTGGACATGACATTGAACCGCGGCTGGGCCGCCTACTACCTGGGCCTGATCGAGAAAAAGGACGAGGCTCGCCGTAATGAACTGCTGACCGTGGCGCAGCGCGGCTTTCAGGAGTTGGTCGACTCAGGCCACACCGGCCGAATGTGGCACAGTTGCCACTTGGCACTGGCAATGGCGCGGCGCGAACTCGGGCACTTCGACGACGCCGAGCAGAGTTTCCGCGCGGCGCTGAGCGGCGAGGTCTCACCGCTGGTCGCGGCCCAGGCGCGCTATGAGCTGGCCCGTTGCCGGATTGACGCCGGGAAATTCGATGAGGCGCGGGATTCTCTGAGGCCGCTGGTCGAGAAGGATCCCGAGCGTCTGGAGCCCCCCGACCAGCCGCTGCGCTACTACATCAGCTTGGCGCACATCTGGGACGCCAACAGCTACCTGCTCGAAGCGCATCATAATAGCCGCGCCGCGCGCCAGAGTCCGGCGCGGGCAGCGCTGCTCAAAAAGGCCCAGCGAGCGCGCGAGACGGGGCTGGCCAAGTTCAAGAGACTGGCCGCGAATGGTGGCCCCTGGCCGGGGCTGGCACGCGTCTACGTGTCCGCCGCCGTCAGCCGCAAGACTCCCCCGGACAAGCTGGCGACGCTCGAACTACTGTCTGTAGCCGGCGAACTCATGGACGCCGACCGGTACGATGATGCGCGCCGCTACTTGAAGGCCGGCGTTGGCCGCCAGGGGGACAGCCGCGAATCGGCCGGCGACCTGCTGTTCGAGCTGGGGCGGTGTGAGTACCAACTCGAGAATGAGCGGGCGGCGGCCGAAGCGTTCGACCAGGTAGCTAGCGAGTTCCGCAGTCACGACAGGGCCGTCCAAGCGGCGACTTTCGCGTATGGGTTGTGGGGCCGCATCGCCGAGCGTAGCCGGGCGCCCGAAGACTACCTGCGATTGGCGGCAACGCTGCGAACCCTGCTGGAGAGCTACGCCGATCATCCCAAGCGGGAGGAGGCGGCTTGGCTCTTGCCGGTCGCGCTGCAAATGGCCGGACATTTCGAGGACGCGGCTGACGAGTTCGCCAAGGTTCCCGCCGGCGCTCTCAAGCGGGAAGAGTCCCAGTACCGCCGGGTGATGTGTCGCCGTCGGGCGGTCGAACTGGCCCACGCGCGGCTCACGCCGGACGAGTATCGCTCACGGCGAATCGCGACGGCCGCCGAGCTGATTGGCTACGCCGATGACGCCGGGCGAAGGGCCGCAACGGTGATCAACCGCGGAGAGGTTCTCCAGTGGTCCGCCGAGGCTCGCTTGGTGGCGGCGACGATACTCATGGACCCGGACGTGGGCGATCACGACGGAGCGTTGACAGCCCTCGCCAAGTTCGAGGAGTCGTACCCGGCCAGTACGCTTATCGGTCGCGTGCTGGCTTTGCGGATTCGGGCCTATCGCGCCCAGCACGAATTCGAGCTGGCCGCCGGCATTCTGACCCGTTTCCTCGACACCGCGTCGCCGGCCGAAATTGGCGCCACACTGGCATCGCTGGCAACCGGGATGCGCGAAGAGGTCGAACGCCTGCTGGACGCCGGCGACGTCGAGGCCGCCCGCGCGCTGGCGATCGACTCCATTACGACCTTCGACGAACTGGAGAAATGGGTTCAGGCCGACAAAAGCCGGGCCGCGAACCTGGAGTTCGTCAATTCCGGCCGCGCTCGCATGTACTATCTGGCCGGGCAGTACGATTCCGCCCAGGAGCTGCTGGCGACCCTGCTCGGCCGCAGCCCGAACAACGGCACCTATCGCCACTTGCAGGCCCTCGTCCTCACGGCCCGGCTGCCGGATGCCCCGGAACCGGCTGCCCTCCGGCAAGCGCACGAGGCTTGGGCGGCACTATTGGCCGATCAGACCTTGCGCAAGCGCGCGCCGCGGACCTACTGGGAGGCACGCTACAACTGGCTCGCGCTGGCACTGCGGCAAGGTCGAGCGGCCGATGTCGCGCAAGCCATCACACAGGAGCGAGTCTGGTATCCGCGGTTGGGCGGCCCACCCTGGAAAGCCAAGCTCGAAACCCTGCTACACGAAGCGAAGACGGCGCAAGGTCAGCCCGGCATTGACGGCTAGACACCATCCGGACTGACGCGTTCGTGGACCGTCTGAGCGCCGGCAACAGCGGCAAGCTTGTCGAGGAAGTAGATCTCCAGCAGCCCATCCCTCCCCAGCGGCACCCACTCACCGCCTTGGCTTTGCGGGCCGCGTCTACCACTGCGTGTCGGAACACGCTCGCTGTAAATCGCCATAACGCCGGACGCGGTCGTGATCTGACGCTGCGGAGCGCTGAACCGCAACTTGTCCACGCGCACACGAAGCCGATAATCCCCGGTCGCCCGTGGGCCCTCATTCTCTGCCGCAGCGTTTTTCATCTCAACCGGTTGAATATCGACGCTGACCACTCGCCGCATGGTGTGCATGCTGGATTCGACTAGTTGATAGCCGCCCTGCGAGTCCACACGCCAGGGCTCAAACCACTGCCCACTGGTGGCCGGTCGCGAAACGATCGTGCCGCGCTCCCGATCGACGAACTGCGGCGGGAAGTCGTAACGCCTCAGTACCGATGAGGCGGCGTCAACATAGGCGTCGTAGTCGGCAATGTGCAGAACCGTCTCGGTGGGTTCGTTGGGAGTGCCGGGTGCCTGGCAGCCCAACAGGATCATCCCAATGCCGATAAGCAACGCCGCGCGGGCCGCAACTCGGACACTAGCGGCCAGATAACGGCGGTCCGGGGTGTCGAGAGTGGAAAAAACGCGATTTATTAGCGTACCGTCAGTTCGC
Source organism: uncultured Planctomycetales bacterium (assembly GCA_964619045.1). Taxonomy (GTDB): domain Bacteria; phylum Planctomycetota; class Phycisphaerae; order UBA1845; family Fen-1342; genus JANQFV01. Next base: position 6,023 of record CAZUCH010000030.1, read on the forward strand.
ATGAGCGTGATAATAGGAGCCCAGGCGACGATTGCAAGCCAATTCGGGGGGTGATGGCCGCGCACAGCGAAACCGCGGCACAAGTATTTCGGCTAAAAACCGCGAGCGCTCCACACATTTATTGAATGATTATGGTGGAAGCTGTCGTGTCCCCCTTCGAGAAGCCCGCAGTGTCCAGCCGGCACTGCGGGCTTCTGTTTTTTTTGCTGTACAGCGTTCGGCGAGAGGGCTAGTCTACACGCGACGTATGGTGGCCGTTTGACTAGCTCCAACCCACATCAGCGTGTGCGGACCAATGAACGTAGAACCAGCTCAGACCGCGGAAGGCAGTGAGTACCCGAACTGCCGTCAACTCTCCGTCTTCATGGAAAACCGCGTGGGGCAATTGCTCCGCATCACGCGTCTGCTCGAGGACGAGCCGGTCCACATCCTGGGCCTCTCCGCTGACGCTTCGGTGGAATGCACGATCCTGCGCATACTCGTCGATGACGCCGATCTGGCACACCAGATTCTCAGCGACGCGCGTTTCGCGGTCACCGAAACCGAGATCCTGGTGGTCACCTTGCCCGAGGGCAAGCGCGGTATCCTGACCGTGTGCAGTGCTCTCATCGCGGCCGAGGTCAACATCAACTACCTCTACACCGGCTGGCTCCCACGCGACCGGGCGCCATGCCTGGCCATCATGGTGGACGACGTCCAGAACGCCGTCCCAGTGCTGCGAGCCAAGAAATTCCATGTTCTGGACGAGAGCGAGCTCTAGCGACCGCTAATGCGGAAGCCACCCATCCCTCCCGAGTTTTTCTCCCGCCGAATGAGCGATGGTTGTCAACTGCGCGGACGCCTGTGGCGATCACCAGAACCGCAGCGGGGGTGCGGCGTTGTCTACCTGCACGGCATCCAGTCGCATGGCGGATGGTTCGAATGGTCGGCGGGGCTGCTGGCCGCCAGCGGCCTCAGCGTCCTCGTGCCGGACCGCCGAGGCAGCGGGCTGAACGCGGACCAGCGCGGAGACACGCCCAACCGGGCACGCTGGCTAATGGACCTGGATGAGTTATCGGACTGGTTCGCCACCGAACAAAGCGTCACGAGCCTGAGTGTCGTCGGCGTCAGTTGGGGCGGGAAGCTTGCAACAGCCTGGGCGCTCAAACGCCCGCAACTCGTGTCTCGGCTGCTACTTATAGCGCCCGGCCTCTTCCCGGCCGTCGATATCGGCTTGTCAGGGCGCCTGCGGGTCGCTGCCTGTCTGGGCGTATGCCCGACAACCACCCTGCCAATCCCACTCGACGATCCAGCCCTGTTCACCGACAACCCCGCCGGCCGCAACTTCATAGCCGACGACCCGCTGAAACTTACCCGAGCGACGGCCAGATTCCTGTACCAGTCATCCCGACTGGACCACACTCTGATCGGCACCGCTCCCGGTGCCCTGGCCGCCCCCGCCACGCTCATCCTGGCCGGCTGTGACCGAATCATCCGCAACGGACCTACGGAAACGTGGCTACGCCGCATCGCCAGACACCCCGTGAGCTTGCACGCCGTGCCCAACGCGGCTCACACGCTCGAGTTCGAGGCCGATGGCACTCCCTTCGAGAACATCCTGTCCGAATGGGCCGGCGATTAAACAGTCGGCACTTGTGCAACCGGGGCCTTGCCGCGTGCGTATGATGCGCTATAATTATCACACGTCGGTTGGCGCTCGCAGTGCGCGGTCAGGGCGCCGACCGACCGAAAAGGCTGAAGTGCGCGGCTTCAGCGTGTCGATCCCCAGTATTGTGTGGTTGTCTTACGCTCTGATAGAATCACGACCCGGCCAGGGAAGCGAGATATGTTCAAACGACGCGGGATGCTATACGCGACGGGGGTATCGGCCCTGGTTATTCCGCTTGCGCTGTGGGTGGTGTCCAGCATCCCGGCGACCGCACACGATTCGACCCCATCTCATAGCCCCGTTGTCGCCCGGACTGTGAGTCCAGCATCCGACTTGGCCAGAATCGCCGCGGACGATCCAATGGCGCTGGTCCGCATGGGGCGCGAGAAGTACGACCGTGAGATTCAAGAGTACCGCTGCCTGCTGACCAAGCAGGAGCGTCTGGGCGAGGAGCTATCCAAGATCCAGCAGATCGAGGTCAGATTCCGCGAAAACCCGCTGTCGGTCTACATGCTTTGGAAGAGCAACGCCGACCAGGCTCGTCGCGCCCTGTTCATCGATGATGACGAGCGCTTCATCGACGATGAGGGCTGCAAGCTCTCACGCGTCGAACCGGCCGGTGCGATCGCCCGGCTGTTCGTCAAGGACATCCTCATCCCGATCCACGGCAAGCGCGCCAAAAAGGCCAGCCGGCGTACGATCGACGAATGCGGCTTCCGATCCACATTCGAGTTGCTCGAGAGCTACAACAAGATAGCGGACGAGCACGGCGTGCTGGACCTGAGCTTCGCCGGAACCGGCGAGGTGGATGGACGCCCAACGTACATCATCGAACGGCACCTGCCCTACACGGACGCGACCGGGCCCTATCCGGACGCGATGATGATCCTCCACCTGGACCAGGAGCTGCTCCTCCCGGTGGCCGTGTACTCGTACTCTGATCATCACGCGAAAACGTTGCTCGGAAGCTACGTCTTCACGCAGGTCGAGGTCAACCCAGGAATGGGCAACGACGCGTTCGCGTTCTAGCAGCCCAGTCACGACCGAGAATCAGTGGGCGGGGTGGCCAAGCGGGGGACGTCCTCTTTCATTGAGCGCGCATGTCCCAAAAGAACGCGCCGCCGTCCCCGCACGCGGCGAACACGCACAACCAGCCACACAGCGACGCATATTCCTGGCCGCGGGCTGTAAGTCCGAATCTCCCCCGCGACCAAGCGTGCCGGAAAAAACAACCGTGCCCGTCCGGCCAAGCTGATCATACCGGACAGCCGGCGTATCGGTCATTGCCAACGTCCAACACGCCATTCGCGCGTCACGCCGTGGCCAACGGCGCGCCGCAAATGGACGATGAACCCGGTGTGCAAGGGCACCTTGATCTACTCCCCCGAAGGAGGGGGCCGCGGTGCTCGCACTATCCGCCCGACGCCCGGCGCGTCGAAAGGGCTCGGACATGAACGCACGCCAAACTAATCCGGCCTTCACACTGATCGAAATGCTGATGGCGATTGTCATAATCGGACTGCTGGCCATCGTAACACTGCCCAGGTTCGGCGAGACACGCATCGCCGCCACCGGCGCCGCCGAACGCGGGACGGTCGCGGCGGTTCGCAGCGGGCTCCATGTCGCGCAGCTAACCAACACAGCGGCTGACACCTGCCCATATCCCGGCGAACTGGACGCCGCCCCTCGCGGTACTGCCAGCCCAGCCAACCCACTGTTCACGGATGTGATCGAGGGCGGAATCGCCGACAGCAAGTGGGAGAAGTTGGACAGCGACCGTTATCGCTACATCCCCACGAAACGCTCCTACCGTTACGATCCCACCACCGGCGAGTTCACATTGGTCGAGTAGAGAGGTTTCAGAGAAGGCCTGCCACCCACCGCCACGCCCTCGCCTCAACCCGATCTCCCTCCCCCAGGCCGGGCAACCACCGTGCCGGCCGCCACGGCCAATAGCGGCATCAGCGGCACGCGGTAGCGTACACTGCCGATGTACACACAATGCACGAGCGTGAAGCACACGATCGGCAGCCACAGCATCGCGTGCAGGCTGCGTCGGCTGGGGGCCAGGCGCCAGAACATCAACTGGTGCCGCCGCCGCGCCCGCAGCGCCCCCGCCAGCCCCACCAGGCCGCCCACCAGAACCACCACCGTATAGGCCGCGCCGGCCAGCGCCGCCGGTCCGCCTCGATACTCGGTGACGTTTGGCGTCAGGCTCCAGGTGCGGAGTAGCTTGACCCCCGCGAGGCGTGCCACGTTGGCTGGATCGCGGCGCATCTGCTCGACCGCCAGGCGCTGCAATTCACGATCCAGAGCGACCTCGTCCAGCCCTTGTAGCTCGGGCAACTCCTGCAAGAACGCCTGGTTGCTGCTGCCGTCGGCCTGTGGCCCCTGCGCATCGTAGAGCGTCACGCCGCCGTTCGTTGACAACCACGCGAACGATCCCAGAACGGCTTTGTTTCGCAGCCCCCACGGAACCAGCAGCATGGCGAGTATGACCGGGCACAGTAGCAGGCGCGGCACCAGTCGCCGGCGGTCGGCGGCCAGCCATGCCAGCAGCAGCCACAGCGCCGGAATCCACGCCGCGGATGATGGACGGGTCAGGATCGCGGCCGCCCCGAGCACGGCCAGCCCGAGCAATGCATCTTGCCCGTGATGCGGCTTGCTGAGAAGCTGCCAGGCGCAGGCGATCAACCCCATGGCCAGCAGTGTGAAGAGTGTCTCGGTGAGCAGCAGGTTGGAGAAGAACACGGCGAATGGGTCGCAGCACAGCAGCAGCCCCGCCACGATCGCGGTTCGCCGACCGCCGACGGCATCGGCCAATCGATAGCCTATCAGCACGGTCGCCGCCCCGAGCACGGCCTGAGCCAGTCGCGCCAGCAGTAGGCCAACCTGCCCGCAGCCGGTGAACAGCGCCAGGAACATCGGGTATAGCGGCATGCGCGCCGCATAATGCCCGTCGTCACTGACCAGCGTGCCCTCGTCAAACAGATGCCGCGCGAGCTGCCAATGCAACTCCTCGTCGGGGTAGCTCAGCGCCCCCCCGTCCGAGATCCAGCGGTACAACACCCACCCGCCGCGCAGGATCAAAGCCGCCCCACACAGCATCCAGCCCGCCGCGGAGGAGTTCGATCTCACGGCGTGTCTGCCGGCTCGCCGGCTTCGGTCAACACGAGCCGCAGGGCTCGGCGAGTTTGCGGGCGCAGCTTGGCCCGTTCGCCAATCCGCAATGGCATAACCCACAGCGGCCCGCTCTGGTCGCACAGTATTCCGGTTCGCGCTCGTACGTGCGGGTCAATCTTCTCGTCACTGAGAAAATCGCCGATGGTCTTGGCTCCCGGCGCGCCCAGCGGATGAAAACGATCACCCTCGCGCCGCCCACGAACCAGCAGCGGCGGCTTAAGGCACTCATAGTCGAACCACTCCTCGCACGGGTCGGAGTTGCGACGCACTTCCTCGATCTTGTCGGCGTCAACATCACACAACTCAGCCGTCAGTGTCAGACCCAGCATCGGCAGCGGCGTCCGGCCGGGACAGTTGACAAGGACCGTGCGCAGCTCCGGCGGGGGTTTATCGTCGGCCCGCGGGCCAAACTCCAGCCGGTCGTAACGCTTGCTGACCACAATCGAGCCGGGCAGGTGTACTTCCTTGCCACTGGCGCTGTCGGCGGCCAGTCGCAGAACCGCCTCGATGTGGCCGAAGCTCAGATCCCGCTCGCCGGGCAGAACTTGCGATAGCGCATGACGAATGACCTCGGCCTGGATGATCCGCTGCTTGCTCAGCAGAGCAGGCGTGTTCAGGATGATGCGCCCAGGGTGCGCGGAGATCAGCAGCGACTCAAACGTGCGCTCGGCGGCGTCTTCCAGATACGTCCCCAGCCACAGTGCGTGTTCGGCCAGCCGCAGTAGCGCCTCCGAGACTTGCGGGTTCACTTGCTCGGCTAGTAGCGGCATGATGATGTTGCGTATACGCCCGCGTGTGAATTCCGGGCCGACGTTGCCGCTGTCAAGACGCGTCGCGAGGCCGCGCTCGGCGCACAATTCCTCGATGGTCGCGCGGCGTTGTCGTAGCAACGGGCGCACTATGCGGATGTGGCTCTCGGGCTGGATCGGCCGTTGGTCGCGAATGCCGGCCAGACCGCGCAGGCCGGTGCCGCGACACACGCGGTGCAGGATCGTTTCGGCGTTGTCGTCGGCGTGGTGGGCGATGGCGACCAGCTCGCTGCCGGTCTTGAGGGCCACGCGTTCGAGGAACTCGTAACGCCTATGGCGGGCGACTTCCTCGATCGATCCGCCCCCGTCGGCGGCCAGGGCCCGGATGTCAGCCCGTTCCACGTGAAACGCTATTGCCAGTTCGTCGGCCAGGTCGGAGACGAAAGCTTCGTCGCCGTCGGCTTCGGCTCCGCGCAATCCGTGGTGAAAATGTGCCGCGTGTAGCTTCCAGTGGAGTTCGGCGCGCTCTGAGAGGTCGTGCAGGGTATGGGCGAGTAGCGTCGAGTCAGGTCCGCCGGAGACTCCGACGACCCAACTGGCGTTTTCGGTCAACAGGCCGCGTCGTTCGAGCCACGCCTGCGTCTGATTGAGAAGCGATTCCCAGTTCACAACGGTGTTATTATACGCCAAGCGCCCGCCCGATCCAACGAGCGAGCGGGGAATCAGTTTCGGGCCTTGTTTGGCTGGTTTCGCCGAACTGGCGTCTTGGAGGTTTTGTGCTATATCCGTAAACTGGCCATGTGCCTCAGAGCGCGTACGGACACAGCCTCGCGAAGGGAGGTTCCATGATCGGCGACCATCAACTGAAGACGGTTCGCGAATACGTCGGAGATGCCTTTAAGCCCGGCATGGCGGTGTTCCCGCACTTCACGCTGCACGGCATCGAACATCTCTCAGAACTGGACCGTTTGGCGCAGATAATCGGCAGGGTCGCCAAGCTCGATGCCGATGTGCTGTCGCTGGTTCGTCTCGCGGGCATTCTGCACGACTTCGCAATGGTGGATGTCCCTTCGCCAGGGCGCGAGAGGGAGTTGCGCGAGAAAATGGAGCCCGGAATCTCGTTCGCGGATGTCGTGAGAAAAACGCACCAAGACGAGATTGTCCAGAGCTTCAGCCAACCACCCCAACGTGAGTTTATCACTAGCGTGTTCAAAGACGGATCCTATGTAATCGAAGACGCGGTAACGGTAGCTCGTTACCATCGGTACCATCCGCTAGCCAATGCTCCGGAGCATCTGCGGGGGCATTGTGCGTTGATGCGACTCATTGATGAATTGGACATCGGCCCACTCCGCGCCCCCCTTGCCGCCTACGTGACTCGCAGAGAACGAATGGACCCAGTATCGAAACTCCATTGGCTCAAACACATCTGCACAAGACCAATCAAGCGCGACCAGACGCTTCACGTGAGCGAGGCCGAAAATCAATCCCGTGTTCTGACCATCTCCGTCGCGATTCTGGGTTCGAAGCGGAGTTGGCGGGCGCTTCAAAGACTTGTGCTTGACCGACTGCGCCATTGCTTGGATAACGAAGGCGCCAATGCGGTACTCAGCGAGAAATTCCATTTCAAGGTTGAAGTCGTCGATGCGAAACCGGAGATGTGCGGAGAGACGCTCTTCCTGGACAGCGTGATTCGAGACGACCTCGAGTCGCTCGTTGATCTGGGGCATCTCAAACCGGACCCGGCGGACGAACCGCCGCCTCCCGAAGACGAACCGCCCCCCCCCGAAGATAAGCCGCCAGCGCCATCATGCGAAGCCCGCGTGCCCAAGGAAGCGGCCGTCGCCGCGAGGTCGCGCACGCCGCAACGCACCTCTTCGTCCGTCCGCGCCGCACTGCGTGCATCATTTGCCTCCTTGCCACGGGGAGAGAGCCAGGGAACATTCCGGTTATTCGCCGTCCCCCCCGAGAAACTGCATCAGTTCCTATGCAAATCCAGCCGCCTCAGCGTGATCGGCAATGAGTACGTCCCGCAGCACGAGCACACGCTGGGCGGAACGCCCGGCGCCCCCAGTCGGTTCTATGTCGGCCCGGCCGACAGCGGCAAGACACGCGCCGCCGCCGAGTGGATCTCCAGCCTCACGGCTAACCGCCCGAGCGCATGGGTCGTGCTGCGGCCGGACATGGGGACGATCCCGGAGGACTTGGGCACAATCGTCCTCAATGATGACGAATACAGCGGACAACAAGTACCTCAGAAGGCGGTGCTATTCCTCGACGATCTTCCGGACAATCTGCCAAGTCACGGCAGTGAATCGGCGGCGTCGGACGCCGTCCGGAGGCTCTTCGCGTGGTTTCATAGTCACCCCAGTTTCCGGGAGCGTCATGTAGTGGGGACGATCCGCGCTGAGGAAGTGTATCACAGACCCGATTGGCCCGAGTGTCTGCCGTCGCTTGGTCACGCATTGGAGCTAGTGCAACTTGAACCGATGGACGCAGAGCAGCTTCGGCGCCTGTGGGAGGGCATGGTCCATGGCAGAGTGTTCCCTTCACAGACGGAGGGGATGTGTGATTTCAGTATTGACTTGGAAGATGAGTTTCTGAAGGCAGTTGCCAATCAGCCTGCGGACCCAGAGGCCATCGCCTCCTTCATTTATGCCAACGCGGTGGACAAGAAGCAGAAGCTGACTGACGCGGACGCAGAGCTGTTCTCATCTGAGGCGGTCCAAAACTGGCTGAACGAGACATGGCCGGCGATTGACAATGCCTACGGTATCGCCGCGGGCGTGTTCCTGTCGCTCGCAAGGTTTCTCGAAGCCGATCTTCGAGCGGGCAGCGGTGTCAGTGGGTCACTTAGGCCAGTCTGGCAGTACCACGAAGCGTTCGGTGCTGATCTTTGTAGGATGCACTCCGAGAATCCAGTCGACTACATGAACGTGATTGACCGAATGGGATGCGACGGGCACGCTGTGGGAAAACACGGAGAGAGATCGGAAGAGCACACGTCTGAACTCCAGTCACTCTCGCGCATCTAGTATGCC
>CAZUCH010000031.1:0-14453 GCA_964619045.1 uncultured Planctomycetales bacterium
GGCGGTTCGGGCGGCAGCATTCACATGACAGTCGGAACGCTCGCGGGAACGGGCGTCATTTCAGCCGATGGAGGATTGGCGGGACAAGCAACTTATGCCGGCGCCGGTGGCGGCGGGCGAATCGCGATCGAGTACACCAACGATAGCTTCGCCGGGACCGTGTCGACCGGAGGCGGGGCCAATGGCTGGGAGATGGGCGGCGCCGGGACAATCTACAGGAAGAACTCCGCGGCATCGGTGGGGAACCTTCTCGTGGATAACGGCGGGTCCGTCGGCGCGTGGACGCCGATTACTTCGCCAGAGGCATTCAACGTAACGATCGCCAACAGCGCGATCGTGTATCCGACGGAAGCCCTGACGGTGAAGAGCCTGCACGTAGAGGCCAACAGCCTGCTGACGCACCCGAATGGCACTGCCGGAATCGACATCACCGTACAGAACGACGCCACGATTGACGCTGACGGTGCACTGGCGGTCGATGGTAGGGGGTATCCGGCCGGCGCCGGAAGCGGCGCGGGCGTTGTTGGCGGCGGCTATGGATCCGGCGCGGGCTACGGTGGCAACGGCGGTAATTGCTACGCCAACTCTGCAGTTGGCGGCGGGGCCTACGAAATCGACTTGGCTGCGGCGCCTACCGAGCTCGGCAGCGGCGGCGCGTCGGGCTCCGGCTCTATCGGCGGGGCAGGCGGCGGAGCGGTGCGTTTGATCGTCAGCGGCATACTAACCGTCGATGGACAACTCAGGGCCGATGGCGCCGCCGGATATAGCACGCACGGTGGCGGCGGGTCAGGCGGGAGTCTCTATCTGACCGTCGGTACGCTGGCCGGTTCGGGGGACATCACCGCGGACGGCGGCGCCGGCGGGAATCCTACTTATGCCGGCGGCGGCGGCGGTGGTCGAATCGCGGTCGAGGCCGACAGCAACAGTTTCAGCGGGACTATCACAACTTACGGCGGCCCCGGATTGATGTACGGCGGGGCTGGATCGGTCTATGTCATTGCCGGTGCAGGGCCCGCCGAACTGACATACAAGAACGATGGCACCAGCGGCGCCTGGACGCCGATCACCACGCCGACGGTCTGTGACGTGGTCATCGGAGCCGGGGCGACCATCAACCCGAACGACATGCTCACAGTACATGACCTGCACGTCATGGACGGCGGTACGATGACGCATGAGTCCGGTTACGAAGATTTCTACCTGCGAGTACAGGGCGACGCGACGGTGGACGTCGGCGGTGCAATCCAGGCTGACAGGAGAGGCCACGGTCCGGGCGCCGGTCCGGGCGCCGGCCATTACGGCAACGGTTTCGGTTCAGGCGCCGGCTATGGCGGCCGCGGCGGCGATGCATACCTCCACTATACCGCCGGAGGGAATACGTATGGCGACGCCATCAACCCGCAAGACCTGGGCAGCGGCGGCGCGTCGGGATCGGGCTCGACCGGCGGCTCCGGCGGCGGCTTCCTGCGCATCACTACCGGGGGAACATTGCAAGTCGACGGCGTTATTTCCGTTGACGGCGGTGTCGGCTCGGGCGCGCACGGCGGCGGTGGATCGGGCGGCGGCCTGGCTATAAAGGCCGGCGCACTCGACGGTACCGGCACAATCTCCGCCAACGGCGCCGACGCGGGCGATCCGACATACTCCGGCGGCGGCGGCGGCGGTCGAATCGGCGTCTTCACCTGCGATTTGCAGATGAGTGTGTCGAACATCATGGCCAACGGCGGCGTCGGATGGGAGAACGGGTTCGAAGGCACAGTCTTCTACGGATCCAGCAGCGTTGAAATCACCACACCGCCTGAGGATCAGATGGCTCTGATCGACGCCCCGTTTACTTTCCATGCTGAGGCTACCGGCGAGGGTACGCTCACATACCAGTGGCGCAAGGACGGCGTCGATCTCGTGGATAACGGGCGCATCACCGGTTCGCTGACCGACACCCTGTCAGTCACCATGGCCGAAGTGACCGACCAAGGCTACTACTACCTCGTGGTTGCCGACGACTGCGGACCGTACGCCAGCGAGTCGGCGTTCCTCATGGTGCCGCCGCCCGGCGATCTCAATTGCGACGGAGCCGTCGATTTCGACGACATCGACCCCTTCGTCTTGGCGCTCAGCGGCCAAGCCGGTTATGAAGCCACCTTCCCCGACTGCCGCTGGCTCAACGCCGACTGCAACGACGACGGCGCCGTGGACTTCGACGACATCGATCCGTTCGTGGCCATCCTGAGCGGCGGTTGATCCGAAAGACGGTGATCTCTGCCATCACTAGCAACACAAACGCCGGCACCGGTGCTCAGCATCTGGTGTCGGCGTTCTTCTGAACGGGCTCGGTCGTGAGTGATCCTGGCAGCGCGTGGCTGGCCACGCCACCGTCCGCGCCGCGCATCGGGATCCGGCTGGCGGGTACCGTCGTCTTTCGCCGGATGTCGCCACGCATCAGGCGGAGGGCCCAGCCGAACGTCCGCCGGATCGTCTGCACCAGGCCCGCCATCCCAAACAACTGCGTGAGGGCGTCGGCGAGATAGAGCTTGCTCTTGGGACGTACCAGCGCCAGCAGGAAGCGCGGCGGGTTGTAGAAGTACAGGTACGCCGCCATGATGTTAAGCTGCTTCTTCCAGGGCTGTTTGTGCTCGGAGGCCACGACGTAATTGGCGTCCATCATGTGCGGCTCGACCCGCCGACCCGCGACGCTCTCGTACGCCAGACCGGACGTGAACGCCTCGGCGTACAGCTTCGAGCCGGTCGCGGGCGTGATCATCAGGACCTGCAAGCTGATCGCCCCGGCTTTCCGCAACAGCCGAGCCTGATTGAGGAGCCCGTAGGGCTCTGGACCGCGCGTGATCAGCGGCTGCGTGTCGTGGTGCATCATCATCGGCATCGGGCTGATGCCGTACTGCTGCAACAGGTGGAACGCTTCCGTCGTCTTGTCCACGCTCTGGCCCTTCGTGACGAGCGTGGCGGTCATATCCTCGACGCCGAGCCAAAACGCGCGGACGCCCGCGTGCCGCGCGAGGGGCAGATGCTCCTTGAACTTCAGAGTGTCGTGAACGGTGACCTCGGTGCCCCAGCGGATTTGCTTACGAATCGGGACGCCGTCGACTTCTGTGCGGGCCAGCGTTTCGAGGATATCCAGTGTGCGCTGTTCGTTGTTGAAGAAGTTGTCGTCGGCCCCGAAGAAGTAGCGCAGGCCGTACTCACGTCCGAGCCGGGCCAGCTCCGTGGCGATGCGCTGTCCGCTCTTGACGCGGTATTGTCTCTGATTATAGGCCGGGATCGGACAGTACGGGCAGCCGAACTTGCAGCCCAGCGTCAGGACCAGCGAGCCGATCGGCGTGTACTTGCGAACCCGGTTCGCGGGGATCGCTTGCGGCCCGAGCGTGGCCTTCGCACTCGGCGGTTCCAGCAGTTGATAGCCCAGCACCGGGTGCGGCAGCTCGTCGAGATCGCCCAGCAGACGTTGGATGCCCGTGTCGATCAGCTCCTCCGCCACGCCTTCGCGATTGGTCCGCGGGTACACCAAGCCGGGAATCTCGTCGAGGATTCCACTATTGCGGACCCGCATGAAGGTCGTCCGCGGCGACTCGTTGTCCGCCCGGACCGACAACAGAATTTCCAGCAGGCTCAGCAGGACGAACTCTTCGCCCGTGACCGCGACGTCCGCGCCCCAGGGGTCGAGCGGGTCTCCGCTGAAGACGTCCCACGGCTCGTAGATCGTCTTCGGACCGCCGGCGATGATCAGCGGGCGGTGGACCGGATCGATCCGGCACGCATCGCGGATCAGCGCCTCGCACTGGGCCGAGTGGATCTGCATGCTCGAAACCATGAAGATGTCCGGGACACGTCCGTCCAGACGCATCCGCGAGGGGCGGAAGTTCCGGTTCCACTGCTGCAGCACGATGCGTGTCTTGTCGAACCCGCAATCGAGCAACGCCGACCCGATGGCCCGCACGCCGGCGGGTGCCATGCGCGTGTCCGCGAAGATGAACGGCAGCATCCGCGTCCGATGGTCGAACGCGCAGGCGATCACGCTGGTCAGGTCATGCCGCGCGGCGATATTCCGCAAACGCCGCCGCAGGCCGAGCAGTTCGCCCGGCTTCAGTAGTTCATCGCCCCGCGCGCGACGAGGAAGTTCCATGGCCAAATCACTCCAACGAAGAGAACCTGGCCGCGAGTCTACCGCAATCCGGCGTGCGCCGCGCCGGCCGCCCGCCGAATCGCCGGCAGGCCCCACCTCGGCACTCACGAGATTGGGAGTCCCCGCCGCCGCGCGCGAGGCCCTCCCGCCTTGCGTTTTTGTCGCCCTAGGCCGACAATGACACGTTCTGGCGACCTAGGCAGGGTCCGCAGTGCGGACCATCGTCAAGATTCGACGGTCACGGCCGGTCGGCAAAGGAAGAATGGATGGCACGACGTCGTAAGCGAATCGGCGAAATCCTGGTCGGCTGGGACATCATCACCGCCGAAGCTCTGAAAGAGGCCATCGCCTACGCCTCGGTGCATGGCAAGCGCGTCGGCGAGGCGATGGTGGAGCTGGAGCTGGCGAGCGAGGAAGACGTCACCAAGGCGCTGGCGGCACAGTTCGACCTCGAATACGTGGATCTGGACAAGAACATCCAGGTGCCCGCAGCGCTGGATCTGATTCCCGAGAAGATCATCCGCGACGAGAAGGTTCTCCCAATGCAGAAAGAGGAGAACCGACTGAAGATCATCATCTCCGACCCGCTGGACCTCGAACTGCTCGACAAGCTGCGTTTCCTGCTGAACATGGAGTTGGAATGCGCGCTGGCCCCGCGCGGCAAGATCCAACGCTTCATCGACACGTTCGTGGGCGACGTTGGAACGAGTGTTGACCAGGCCCTCGAGGAGATCGACCGCGACGTAGACCTCCGGAGCAAGGAGGCTGCTGATGCCAAGGCCGCGGCCGAACTGGACGATGATGCCCCGATCATCAGGCTGATCGACCTGCTCATCAACGAGGCCGTCAAGATGCGGGCCTCGGACATTCACATCGAACCGATGAATGACCGCGTGCGCGTGCGGTATCGTATTGACGGCGTCTGTATCGAACGCGACAACATCCCCAAGAGCATGCAGCCCGCGATTCTGACGCGGCTGAAGATCATCTCGGGCATTGACATCGCCGAGAAACGCCTGCCCCAGGACGGGCGAATAAAGAAGAAGATCGGCAAGGACAAGATCGACTTCCGTGTCAGCGCGCTGCCCGCGTATCACGGGGAGAGCGTCGTGCTGCGTATCCTGCGGCCCGACTCGGTCAAGGTCGGCATCACGGGCCTGGGGTTCGACGAAGAGAACTACGAGCGATTCCAAGCCATCATTCGCCAACCTAACGGGATCTTCCTGGTCACCGGGCCGACCGGTTCCGGCAAGACGACGACGCTGTACGCCGCGCTCCAGGAACTCAATCGCCCGGACCGCAAGATCATCACGGCCGAGGATCCGGTCGAGTACAACTTCACGGGGATGAACCAATGTCAGGTGCGTGAGGAAATCGGGCTCAGCTTCCCGCGGATCTTGCGGGCCATGCTGCGTCAGGCCCCGAACATCATCCTGGTTGGTGAGATTCGTGACCGCGAGGTGGGCGAGGTGGCCGTGCAGGCCGCTCTGACCGGCCACCTCGTATTCAGCACGCTGCACACGAATGACGCGCCGAGTGCGATCACGCGCTTGGTTGATATGGGCATCAAGCCCTTCCTGGTGGCTTCATCGGTCCAGGCCATCATGGCCCAGCGTCTCATTCGCACGATCTGCAAGGAGTGCCGCGAGGTCGACGAGAAGCCGGACAAGTTCGTTCTCCGCCTGTTGGGGATCACGGACGAGGATCTGGCCGGGCACAAGCTCTACCATGGCGCCGGCTGCAACCGCTGCCAGAACGTCGGCTATCGCGGCCGCCAGGGCATCTTCGAGATGTTGGAGATGAACAACGAGGTCCGCGAGTTGGCGTTCAACCGCGCTCCGACCAATGAGTTGCGGCGCGCGGCGCGCGCCGGAGGCATGCGAAACCTGCTCGAGGATGGCAAGATCAAGATCCTGCGCGGGGTTACGACCGCGCAAGAGGTTGCCCGCATCGCACAGTCGGAAGGTGTTCTGGCCGAGGACTAGAGCCCAGGCCGCGACCTCTGGTGTCGTGGCCGTTGTCTTGTGAAGAGGATAAGTTGTGGCCACAGTTCACATTGACCGTTTGCTGGAGACTTGCATTCGGATGGACTCGTCGGATATTCACCTGCACGTCGGCCGTCCGCCCACGCTGCGCATCGACGGCCGTCTGCGATCGCTCGAGACCAAGTCGTTGGAGCCGGACGACACGGTGGCACTCATGAAGTCGGTGACGCCCGAGCGCAACCAGCAGGAACTTCAGGAGGAAGGCGGCACGGACTACGGCTTCGCATTCGGCGATGCCGGGCGTTTTCGTGTCTCCGTATTTCGGCAGAAGGGCAACATCTCGATGGTGTTGCGTCTGATTCCGTCGCGGATCCTGACGTTCGAGCAGATTGGCATGCCGCCCATCGTCAGGGCGTTGTGCCGCCGGCCGCGTGGCCTCTTCCTGGTCACCGGTCCGACCGGATCGGGCAAAACCACCACGCTGGCCACGATGCTGGACTACATCAACCGCAACTTCGATCGGCACATCATCAGCGTCGAGGATCCGATCGAGTACTACCACACTCACCATCGCTCGTGCTTCTCGCAACGTGAGGTCGGCGTGGACGTACCGAGTTTCGCCGAGGCTCTGCGACGCAGCTTGCGTATGGACCCGGACGTGATTCTGGTCGGTGAAATGCGTGACCTGGAGACGATGGAGGCCGCCATTCGGGCGGCCGAAACCGGCCACTTAGTGTTCGCCACGCTGCACACCACTGGCGCCCAGGGTACGATCAACCGTATCATTGACGCATTCCCCGTGAACCAGCAGGAGCAGATCCGCGTGCAGCTCAGCACGAACCTGCTGGCCGTGCTCTCGCAGACCCTGTTGGCACTCAAGGAGACCAGCGGACGTGTGGCGGCGTACGAGTTCCTGGCCATCACGCCTGCTATCTCGAACCTGATCCGCGAAAACAAAACGTACCGAATCGACTCGGCCATCCAGACCGGCAAGAAGTACGGCATGCAACTACTCGACGACCACCTCTGGCGCCTCTACGACGCCGGCACCTGCGACGCCGACGAGTGCCTTGAGCGGGCCTCCAGCCCGACCGATTTTCAGGCCAAGATCGAAGAGAAGTTGCGTGGCCAAGCCGGCCCGGGCGGCCTGATGGCCAAGAAGTACGAGGATTCCGTGCTCGAAAAGGAAGCCGACGGCTAGCCCTCCGGAGACCGGCGTTAGTCAACTGCGCTAAGGAGCCTGTATGGCCACTGAGAAGGTCATCATCATCGGATCGGGTCCGGCCGGCCTGACGGCCGCCATCTACGCCGCGCGCGCCGCCCTGTCGCCGCTATGCATCGAGGGTTACAACGCCGGCGGGATGATACCGGGTGGGCAGCTCATGTTCACGACCGAGGTCGAGAACTACCCGGGCTTCCCCGAAGGCGTCACCGGGCCGCAGCTCATGCAGGACTTTCGGGCCCAGGCTGAGCGCTTCGGCACACGCTTCATCCGTGACGACGTCACCGAGGTCGATTTCTCGACCCAGCCGTTCACCGTCAAGACGGCCGACGAGACGGTCACTGCCCACGCCGTCATCATCGCCACCGGGGCACGCGCCAACTGGCTGAACCTCGAAAACGAACAGCGACTGGCGCAGTCGGGCGGCGGCGTATCGGCCTGCGCCGTCTGTGACGGAGCCATGCCGATCTATCGCGACCAGGATCTGGTCGTCGTCGGCGGCGGCGACTCGGCCATCGAGGAGGGCATCTACCTCACCAAGTTCGCCAAGAAGGTGCATCTCGTCCATCGCCGCGACGAGCTGCGCGCCAGCAAGGCCATGCAAGAGCGCTTCTTCAAGTACGTCGAGCAAGACAAAATGGCCCCCATCTGGGACTCGGTCGTGGTCGATGTGCTGGGCGACAACGCGATCACCGGCGTGCGTCTGAAGAACGTGAAGACCGGCGCCGAGAGCGACTTCGCCTGCAAGGGCATGTTCCTGGGAATCGGGCACACGCCCAACACTAGTCTCTTCACCGCCGCGCTGGATGCCGACGCCAAGGGCTACCTGAAAGTGCGCCCCGGCTCGACGAACACGAGCGTGGAGGGCGTATTCGCGGCCGGCGACGTTGCCGACCCGGCTTACCGTCAGGCCATCACGGCCGCCGGCTCGGGCTGCATGGCGGCTCTGGACGCCGAACGTTGGCTCGCGGAGCGCGGAATCGAGTAGATACCAGTCGGCGGGGGTGGCTACAGGCCTTCGAAGAGTGCGTCGACGAACGTCGCGGGGTCGAAGGGCTCGACGGCTTCGATGGTCTCGCCGAGGCCGACGAACTTGACCGGGATGTCGAGTTGGTCGCGGATGCCGACCACGATGCCGCCCTTGGCCGAGCCGTCGAGCTTGGCTAGGAACAAGCCGCTCACATCGACCGACTCGGCGAATACCTTGGCTTGGTTGATGGCGTTCTGGCCGATGGTGGCGTCGAGCACCAGCAACACCTCGTGGGGGGCGTCGGGCAAACGCTTCTGCACGACACGCTGAATCTTGCCGAGTTCGCGCATCAGGTGATCCTGCGTGTGCAGCCGACCGGCGGTGTCGATCAACAGAACGTCAACGCCGCGCGCCATGGCGGCCTCGCAGGCATCGTAGGCTACGGCGGCCGGATCGCTGTTGGGTTTGTGTTTGACGATGTCGACGCCGACGCGCTCGGCCCAGATCACGAGTTGGTCGATGGCGGCGGCGCGGAAGGTGTCGCAGGCGCCCAGCAGGACGGACTTGCCCTGCTGCTTGAGATAGTAGGCCAGCTTGGCGACGCTGGTGGTCTTGCCGGAGCCGTTGATCCCGACGACGAAGATCACCGTCGGCGGGGAGTCGGCGAAATGCAGGGCACGATCCGAGTTGCTCCAGGTGTCGGCGATGCGCTGCTTCATGAATGGCAGAATATCTTGCGCTTCGCCGATCTTACCGGCCTTCCAAGCGGCGCGCACTTCGTCGATCAGATTCACGACCGCCGCCGGGCCCATGTCGCCGGCCAGCAGGGCATCGGCCAGCTCGTCGAGCAGGTTATCGTCGATTCGGCGACCAAAGGTGAGCACGCTGCGCAGGCGGGAGACGATCTTGTCGCTGGTCCTCTTGAGACCCCGTTTGAATGCGTCGAGTAGACCCATGGTTGCTCTCTTACTTCTCCGCGCTCTCCGCACCGGGTGGGGCAGTGGGCGGGGCGCTGTCCGGTTCGGTTGGCGGCGCGCTGTCTGAATCGGTCGGCGGCGCGGCTTCGGCGTCCAGCTCTAACCGCAGATGATCCAGGACGCCGTTGACGAAGGCCGGCGTCTCGCGCCCACCGAACTTGTGAGCCAGCTCGACAGCTTCGTTGATGACCACCTGGAAGGGCCGGTCGGGGCATTCTAGCAGTTCGTACACGCCCAGCCGCAAGATGGCGCGGTCGACCGGGCGCATGCGCTCCACCGACCAATCGGGCACGTGCTTGTTGAGCAGCCGGTCGGACTGCTCGCGCGATTCCCAGGCTCCGACGGCCAGCCCGCGTGCGAAGGAGATCATGGCCGAACGCGGCGCCCGGCTCCAGGACAGGTCGGCATGGCCGACAGTGTCACGCAGGAAGGCGTCCAGCTCGGGCGCGAAAGCGTCACCCAGCGAGTCGAACAGGCACAACGCCTGGAGGGCTAGCATTCGAGCTTGTGATCGTTGTTCGTCTGGCATCTCGGCAGCCGGCTCCGCGAATCCGCTACTGACCGGTTGGAAACCGGTCCCACAACCAGGTACTACTGACCGGTTGAAAACCGGTCCCACAACCAGAGGGGGCCTACAACTACTGACCGGTTGGAAACCGGTCCCACAACCAGGTACTACTGACCGGCTGGAAACCGGTCCCACAACCAGAGGGGCACTACAACTACTGACCGGTTGGACGCCGCAGGCGAAGCGTAGCGCACAACCGGTCCCACGGCAAAAGAGGGGGCGCCGCGCGATTGGGGCTAGTCAATCGCGGAGAGCAGGTTGGCCATTTCGATCGCCGCCCGGGCGGCGTCGACGCCTTTGTTGCCAGTCTTGGCGCCGGCCCGGTCGATGGCGTGTTCGAGCGAGTCGGCGGTGATTACGCCGAACATAACCGGCACGCCGGTGGCTAGCGACACCTGCGCAATCCCCTTGGCGACTTCGCCGGCGACGTAGTCGAAGTGCGGCGTCTGGCCGCGAACGACACAGCCGAGGCACAGAACGGCGGCGTATTTGCCGCTGGCGGCCAGTTTCTGGGCCACAAGTGGGATTTCCCACGAGCCCGGCACCCATACTTGCGTGAGGTTGTCGGGCTTTGCGCCGTGGCGTGTGAGTTCGTCGATCGCCCCGCTGACGAGGCGCGAGGTAATGAACTCGTTGAAGCGAGCCACGACCAGCGCGAAGCGGTGCGGCGTGGCGTCCAGTTGTGCGGAAATCACGTCAGTCATTGGAGTTATCCCAATCTTGCCTTTGGTCTTAGCCCGCTAGTCTACCGCCGGCGGCTGGTGTGGGCAAATTGACGATTGGCGACTGACGCTTGGGGATTGAGAGGGGCTGGCGAGGCTCCGGAGACGGCAACTGGCTGTTGATCCGGCTGTATCCCTCCTAACTCGCGAACCGCAGGCGGAATCGGCTCGGAATGTCGATGCTGAGATGCTACAATGCACGAGATGGGAAACTCGGGGCCAGGGGCTCCACTGTGACGGCATGATTGCACAACTGAGGGAGATGTTTCCATGAGAGAAGCAACCGGGACGATTGCGTTTGGCTTGCTACTTGTGATGCTGGCTTCGACGGCTGGGGCTGCTCTGCTGCAGCCCGTTTACGTCAGCGGGGCCACCGGGGACGACCCCTGGGACGGCTCCCGCGAGGAACGGGTTGCCGGACGGGGGCTGGACTGCAACAGCAACGGTATCCCCGACAACTGCGACATCGACTGCGGCGAGCCGGGCGGGCCATGCGATGTGCCGGGGTGCGGGCAGAGCGACGACTGCAACGACAACGGCGTGCCGGACGAGTGCGAGTTGCTGCCGGACGGATTCGGATTCACATCGGCGGTACAGTATGGCGCCAGCGCATACGGAATCTTTGACGTCGCAATCGGCGACCTGAACTGCGATGGCGTGCCCGACCTGGCCGTGGCGATTGGAGCGTACGGTTGCTTCTCGGTGCATCTGGGAATCAGCCACGGTGTGTTTGGTCGCGCGACGTACCATGACATCGCCGGATTTCCCTTCTCCATCGCAATCGATGACCTGAACGGTGATGAGGTGCCCGACTTGGCCGTGCCAAACTCCGAGAACGTCTTGGTGCTGCTGGGCGTGGGCGACGGGACATTCGCCGACGCAGTGGAGTATCCCGCCGGCGGAGGGGCGTTGTATGTGGCGATCAGCGACCTGAACGGCGACCAAGTGCCCGACCTGGCCGTAACGAACACTGGCATGGGCCCCGTCTCGGTGCTCTTGGGGCTGGGTAGCGGGACCTTTGCCGGCGCCGTGCAGTATGCCGCCGGCGACGGGTCTTCTTCCGTCGCGGCCGGTGACCTGAACGGCGACCGCGTGCCCGACTTGGTGACGGCGAACTCCCTCAGCGATGACGTCTCAGTGCTTATGGGGCTTGGCGACGGGACGTTTGCTGGCGCTGTGCACTACGACTCCGGCCAAGAATCTGGCTCCGTGGCGATCGGCAACCTGAACGGAGACGATGTGCCCGACGTGGCGGTCGCGTGCCTGGGCGAGTATCCAGAATACGATGGAAGCGTCGCCGTGCTGCTGGGGCTGGGCGACGGAACGTTTGCCCCTCCGGTGCATTCGCCCGCCCACGGGCCTATTTCGGTGGCGATCGGCGACCTGAATGGTGACCCAGTGTCAGACCTGGCGGTCACAGATTTTGCGGATGGCAACGTCTCCATCATGCTGGGAATTGGCGACGGCGCGTTTGCCTCAGCGGTCAACTACGCTGTCGGCAACCGCCCTCGCTCCGTGGCGATCGGTGACTTGGACGGCGATGACAGGCCCGACCTGGCTGTGGCGAGCTACGGGACGTCCTGGGAGGTTGATGATGGAAGCCTCTCGGTGCTGCTGAACACGACAGAGCTTCTCAACGACTGCAACCTCAACGACATCCCCGATGACTGCGACATCGCCGAGGGTACCAGCCTGGACTGCCAGCCAGACGGCATCCCCGACGACTGCCAGCTTGATGGTAACGACTGCAACACCAATGGCGTGCCCGACGACTGCGACATCGCCTACGGTACCAGTCTGGATTGCCAGTCGAATGGTGTGCCGGACGAGTGTGAGTTGACAGCCGTGCCATTTGGATTCCGCCCAGCCCGACACTACCCCACCGGTGACGAACCTGCGATTGTAGCGATCGGCGACCTGAACGGCGACCTGATGCCCGACTTGGCTATGACGAATCGCGCCAGCGACAATGTCTCGGTCCTGCTGGGACTCGGTGACGGGACGCATTCCGCCGCAGTTCACTATGGCGTTGGCGACCAGCCTCACACGGTCGCGATCGGCGACCTGAACGGCGACGACATGGCTGACTTGGTCGTGACAAACACAATCAACGACGGTGTTTCGGTACTGCTGGGTCTTGGCGACGGGACGTTTGCTGCCGCAGTGCGGTACATCGCCGGCGCCGATCCCTGCACGGTCGTGATCGGCGATTTGGATGGCGACGACGTTCCCGACCTGGCTGTGGCGAACTACTACAGCGACAACGTCTCGGTGTTGTCGGGGCTGGGTGACGGGACGTTTGCCGCTGCGGTTCACTTCGACGCCGATGATGGAACTTGCTCAGTAGCAACTGGTGACCTGAACGGCGATTTAGTGCCCGACCTGGCCGTGGCAAACCGCAACAGCGACAACATCTCGGTGCTGTTGGGCCTGGGCGGGGGGGCGTTTGCCGCCGCGGTGCATTACGACGTCGACGACGCGCCGGAATCCGTCGTGATCGGGCATCTGAACAGCGACCAAGTACTAGACCTGGTCGTGGCGAACCACGATGACCACAACGTCTCGGTGCTACTAGGCGTGGGTGACGGGACGTTCGCCAATGCTGTGCATTACGTGGTCGGATATGGGCCCAACATCGTGGCGATCAGCGACCTGGACGGTGACGGAGTGCCCGACTTGGCTGTGCCCGCCAGCAACACCGTCCGTGTTCTGCTGGGGCTGGGTGACGGGACGTTTGCCGCTGCTGTGTCCTATCCGGCCGGCGACTGGCCGGAGTACCTAGCGATCGGTGACCTGGACGGCGACGACGTACCCGATCTGGCGGTGACGAATATGTGGGACAACACCGTCGCGGTGCTGCTGAACGAAGCTGTGATCCCCAATAACTGCAACCAAAATGACATTCCCGACGAGTGTGAGGTTCCGCCCATCTGTGACGAAGGTCCGCCGATATGCAGTTTGGACTGCCAGCCGGACGGCATCCCGGATGAGTGTCAGCTCGAAGGCAACGACTGCAACGACAATGGCGTGCCCGATGAATGCGACATCGCCGAGGGCACGAGCGATGACTATGACCTAAACGGCGTGCCAGATGAGTGCGAGGACTGCAACCAGAACGGCATCCCCGACGCGTGCGACCTAGGTTGCGCCGTGGGCGATTGCGCCAGCCACCCACTCGGGTGCGGCGGCAGCCCTGACTGCCAGTCGAACGGAATCGCGGACGAGTGCGACATCGCCGAGGGAACAAGCGACGACTATGACCTCAACGGCGTACCGGACGAGTGCGATCCGGACTGCAACGAGAACGGCATCCCTGACTCTTGTGACGTGGACTGCGCCGCCGGTAATTGCGTTAGCCATCCGCTGGGCTGCGGCACTAGCCAGGATTGCCAACCCAATGGAATCCTGGACGAGTGTGACTTGGTGCCGGGCGAGTTCGAACTCAATCTGGCGGAGTACTACTCCACCGGTGATGGGCCATCCTCCGTGGCAGTCAGTGACCTGAACGGCGACCGCGTGCCTGACCTGGTGACGGCGAACTACTACGGCGATGACGTCTCAGTGTTGCTGGGCCTGGGTGATGGTACGTTTGCCGACGAGGTGTACTACCCCGCCGGTAGCGGGTGTAACTCAGTCGCGATCGGCGATCTGAACGGCGACCACGTGCCAGACTTGGCAGTGGCGAACTTCAACAGCGACAACGTGTCGGTGCTCTTGGGTCTGGGTGACGGGACATTTGCCGTTGCCGCGCACTTCGCTGCCGGCGTCATGCCTTGCTCCGTCGTGATCGGCGGCCTGGACGGCGACCACATGCCCGACCTGGCCGTGGCGAACGCCTACAGCGACGACGTCTCGGTTCTACTGGGCCTGG
>CAZUCH010000032.1:0-14007 GCA_964619045.1 uncultured Planctomycetales bacterium
GCCAGCGACTCACTCCCGCATAACTTCGTGCTCTTCGTGCCCTTCGTGGTGGAAATCCGAATTGAACCGCGAAGGACACGAAGAGCACGAGGGCATAAGATAGGATTCGAGGATTGAGGCGGGCGGGACGCCCGCCCCACCCTGCGGCGGAATAGCTGCCGGCTTCCCCGATTGAGAATCGTATGCCCGGACCCGCTGGGACAATTCGACGCCGGTTTGATCTGCGTGGACAGGTGCAGGGGGTTGGTTTTCGTCCCTATGTCTACCGCATCGCCATGGCGCACGAGCTGGCCGGCACGGTCGCCAACAACAGTAACGGAGCGGTCATCGAGGTCGAAGGCCCCGCCGACGTGATCGACGCCTTCGAGCATGAGCTGGTCACGAGCCTGCCGCCGCTGGCCCAGATAACCGAACTGGCCCATCAAGATCAGGATGTGCTCGGGGTGCCGGGGTTTCGCATCAGCCTGTCACAAACCAACGCCGACCAACGCCCGGAAGTGACGCCGGACGCGGCCACGTGCGTGGATTGTCAACGTGAGCTGCTCGACCCCGCCGATCGGCGTTACCGCTACGCGTTCACCAATTGCACGAACTGTGGGCCGCGCTACTCGATCATCCGCGGGGTGCCCTATGACCGCCCCAAGACCACGATGGCACCCTTCGAGATGTGCCCGCCCTGCCAGGCGGAGTACGACGACCCGGCCGACCGCCGTTTTCACGCTCAGCCGAACGCCTGTGCCGATTGCGGCCCACGATTGACGCTGCGGCGTGTGGTGCGCGCCGGCGGCGAGGCCGCCGAATCTTCTAGTGCTCCGTCCCGGCGATTCGGTGAAGATCGCGGGGTGCCACTGCTCTTGAGCAGTGCCCAGCCATCCCGAGTGACGCAGAACACTGCTCAAGAGCAGTGGCACCCGGCAGAGTCTCCGGGACAGGGTTCCAGCTACACAGTACAAACCGTCCCCGGCGACGCCATCCGTGAGACGGCCCGGCTGCTGCACGACGGGGCGATTGTGGCGGTCAAGGGCATCGGCGGCTATCACTTGGCGTGCCGCGCGGATTGTGAGGAGGTCGTCGCCCGGCTTCGGCGGCGCAAGCTGCGTGACGGCAAGCCGCTGGCGGTCATGGTTGGCAGCCTGGAAGTCGCCGGACGGCTGTGCCACCTGTCGCCGGCGGATGTGGACGCCCTGACCTCGCCCGCCGCCCCGATTGTGCTGGCGCCTCGGCGGTCGGATGACGGTTTGGCGGAGTCGATCGCGCCCGGCTGCCGCGACCTGGGGCTGCTGCTGCCATACACGCCGCTGCACCACCTGCTCTTCGCCGAGGGGCTCGGTCCGCTGGTGATGACCTCGGCGAATCTGGCCGGTCAGCCGCTCACTTACCGCGATGCCGATGCGTTCGATGGATTGGCCGACACCGCCGACGCGTTTCTGAGCCACGACCGAGAGATTTTCCGCCCGGTCGACGACTCGGTCGTGTTCACGTTTCGCGACGAGGTCGTGCCCATACGCCGGGCACGCGGGTACGCGCCTCGGCCGCTGCAACTGGCGGGTTTCGAGAGCGGCCCACTCGCGGCAATTCGCGAGAGACGAATCCTGGCGGTCGGCGGCGAACTCAAGGCCACAGTGTGCTTGCTGTACCGCGGACAGGCCGTTCTCAGTGAACACGTCGGCGACCTGACGCACCCGGACACCTATCGCCACTATCTGCGGGCGATCGAGCGCCTTGAAGAACTGTGCGGATTCGAGCCCGATCTCGTCGCCTGCGACCTGCACCCGCAGTACCTTTCGACGGCCTACGCGCGCGGGCTGAGCGTGCCGCTCGTCACAGTCCAGCACCACCACGCACACATCGCCAGCGTCATGGCCGAGTGGGGTGAGTCTGGACCGCTGGTCGGGCTATCGTGCGACGGAATGGGGCTCGGCCCCGACAATGCCGTCTGGGGCTGCGAAGTGCTACTCTGTGAGTGCGGGACATATGAGCGTCTCGGGCACCACGAGTACTTCCCGCTGGTCGGCGGCGACCGGGCGGCCATCGAAACCTGGCGACCGGCGGGGGCACTACTTCGGGCGGCCGGCGAGCAGTGGGCAGACGCGCTGAGCAAGCGAGGGTGCCCAGGGCGCCAGAGCAGAACCGCGAGCGTCAGCGACCGGCCCGACAGCCGCCCCACCGAAGACGAGCTGCGTGTGTTCGAGAAGCAGGCCGCCGGCAACGTCAACGCTCCGCCCACCTCAAGCCTGGGCCGCGTCTTCGACGCAGCGGCGTTTCTGCTTGGCCTGTGTGGCCGCAACCGTCATGAGGCCGAGGGTGCCATGGCGCTGGAATCAGCCGCCGGCGACCAACCGCAACTCGTCGAGCCGCTAGATTATCGTGCTCGGGAACGTGATGGCGGAGTCGAACTGTCGCTGGTCCCGACTGTCGCGGCTCTGGTGCGCGAAAGTGAGCGTGGCGCGCCGGTTGGCCTCCTGGCGGCCCGTTTCCACGAGAGCGCGGCGCGGATGCTGGCGGACGCCGCGCAGTTGGCCGCGAAACGCCGCGGGATCAAAACGGTGGGGCTCTCGGGTGGCTGTTGTGCCAATCGCCGATTGCTGACACGGCTGGTGGACCTGCTGGAATCGCGTGGCTTGCGGGTACTCTATCATCGCCGAATTCCACCCGGAGACGGCGGCTTGGCACTCGGTCAAGCGCTGATCGCAGCTTGGCAAGCGTGAGCGAGCAGGCGTTTGCCCCGTGAGAGGCCAAGGGTTACCCTGCCAAGCACACATCGAGTGAGTAAGGCGCGCAACGATGTGGCTTGCGCGACTCCGCGCGGCACCCACGCAGCGAAGTAGGTGAACGCCTCATGGGCCCAGGCAAACGCCATATCCTGCTGATCGACGACGACCCATTCATGCATGACGTCGTCCAGCTCATTCTCGGCGGGCAGTACCGAGTAACATGCCGTCCCACGACGGCCAGCGGTCTCGATGTCCTGCGTGACGACCGCCCCGACCTCCTGCTGCTGGACATCATGTTGTCCACTCCTACCAGGGGGTTGGAGCTGGCTGTCCAGCTCAAAGCGGACGCCGAGCTGGCCGACATCCCGATCATACTGGTATCGTCCGCCCCGCCCGACCCGGGCTTTGAGAAGTCGGCGCCCGGTGCGTCTGGACTGGCCGGAGCCGCTCTGTTCCTGGAGAAACCGCTGCAGGCCGCACGGTTGCGGCAAGCCGTGGCGGGCATCCTCGACAAGTCATAGGTAGGACACGACATGCCCGGCCAGCCGGTCTCCGAAGCCTCCTCCGCCCCGCAAGGTACGCCGTACGCCTTGGCCGTGTTACTGCACGTGCGTTGGTTCACGCATTCGCGCTGGGTTTTCGCCGGAGCGGCCCTGGCGATTCTGATCCTGGAGCGGATGCTGTTTCCCGAAGTCCATCGCCCGCGGCAGTTGTGGCTGGTGGTGCTAAGTGTGGCGGCGGTGAATGTCGTCTGGACGGTAGTTTCGCACTTGCGGCACCGTCGGCTCGTCGATCGCGAGAGCGACCAGGAAGCGGTAATCCGTGGCGGGCAAGTGTTCGTCGGCATCCAAATCGCCACCGACCTGCTGCTGTTGACCTGGATTCTGGCTCTGACTGGGGGTGTCGGGAACCCCATGTCGCTGTTCTATCTCTTCCACGTGGCGATTTCCGGGCTGCTCCTGCGGACACGGCACGCCTTCATGCAGAGCTGCTGGGCGGTCGCCCTCTATGCCACCATGTGTGTTGGACAATGCCAGGGCTGGATCGAGCACTATCCGTTCCTCCCCGAGTCTGGTGCGGGCGCCGGCCTGCATGACAATCCCCAGCACGTCGCCGTCGCCGTTGCGATCGTCGCATTTGCGGTTTTCTGCACGCTGTATTTCATGGACCGCATCGGGAAAGTGCTTGACCGGCGCCAGGCCCAACTGGGTGAGATCAACGCCGCCCTGCACGAGTCGCAGGTGGCCATCCAGGATCTTCAGAAACGCCGCTCACGGTTCATGCAAACGGCGGCGCACCAACTCAAGAGCCCGCTGGCGATGGTCCAGACGTTGGCCAACCTGATTCGCGACGGCATCGTGGCCGACGAGGAGGGCATCCTGGAGACCTGCGGCAAGATCGTGCGCCGCTCACGGGACGGGATCGCGCAGGTCGGCGAACTGCTGGCCCTGGCGCGCGTCCAAGAGGCCGACCCGGCCCGCCACCGGGAGGCGGCATCCAGCGTATGCGCCATCGTCGAGGAACTCTGCCAGAAACACGCCCCAGTCGCCGTCGAGAAGAATATCGACATGACCTGGCAGGTGCCCGGCGACACGACTAGCTCTGGCGTGCGCGTTCACGAAGCCGACCTGAAGGACTGCCTCGGCAACCTTATTGAGAACGCCATCAAATATACAAACGAGGGCGGCACCGTTCGAGTGACCGTCTCCTTTGGGCAGCGTGTCGCCGCCGCGACGACCGCCGGCGGTGAGGCCGCATACGGCACCCTTGCCAAGGGATCGGTAGACGATCTTGTGCATATTACGGTCAAGGACACTGGCATGGGCATTGAGCCCAGCGCGCTGACGGGCAAGAGCGGGAACGGCGCCGGGGCCACGCTTTTCGACGCTTTTCGACGCGGCAGCCGAGCCATTGAAGCCGGCATCCCCGGCACCGGACTGGGTCTGTCAATCGTCCGCGAGGTCGTTGAGCAGGCCGGCGGGACCATTCACGTTTCTTCGCAGCCCGGAGAGGGCTCGACATTCACGGTCTCATTCCCCGTGGGCGCCGTTCCCTCGACAACGGTCCGCGATACGCGCTCCAGCAGGATCATGATCGGCCGGGATGACGACGGCGCGGATTGAGCCCGCCGGCCGCGCCTCGTGTGTGGCTTCTCGGGCGATCGCGTTTCAGACCACCAAAAGCCATTTTTTTCTGGACGTGGGTTCCGAATCGCCATAGTCTACCGATTGCCAGTTCAGATTCCGTGATCGGCGGTTGTGTCTTGCCGTCGTGTCATGGTGGGGTTAGTTGGCGGTCGCTCGGGTGCCACACACATGCACTGCGGGAAGACCAGAGTCCGATTTCGCTCGTCCTCGACATTTCCGGCTGATACTCGACAAGGAAGTCGCCATTTCCTCGCACCGCGGAGCAGGTCCATGACAATCCCGATCGTCCACCAATCGCCCCCGAACCGGTACGCCGCCGCCGAGAACCGTCAGACTTTAGACGCCCTGGAAGTCACCTGCCTCAACCTTACCGGGGCCGCCGGCAGCGGCAAGACGTCGCTTCTGGAGGCCATCATCCCGCGAATAGAAGCCGACCTGCGAGTCGGAGTAGTCCAGGCCGATCACGCCGCCACGTGCGACGCACAGCGGATCGGCGAGCTGGGTATCCCCGTCGTACAGGTTCTGACGGACGGCCAGTGCCATCTCAGCGCCAACCAGCTTCAGCACGCGATGACCGAACTACCGCTGGCGGACCTCGACCTGCTGATCGTCGAAAACACCGGCGGCCTGGTTCACCAGTCCACGACCCATCTGGGCGAGCACCTGCGGATGGCCACGGTCTCGGTCACGACCGGCGACGCCCTACCGGGCAAGTACCCCCTGCTATTCCACGACGCGGCGGTCATCCTGCTGACCAAGTTCGACCTCTTGCCCCACGTCGAGTTCAACCTCCGTGACACCGTGCATGCGCTCGAACGCGACCACCCGTCGGCGGAGCTGATCTGCACGGACATTCGCAACCGCGTGGGTATCGACCGCCTCTCGGGCTGGATCCTCGGGTACGTACGAGCCCAGCGGGTCCGTCATCTGCGCCAAGCCGAGTTGTCCGGCTGCGTGCCCCGCTAGGCCGCTGATTAGTGGCTTCGAGATCGCCGCTTGTGCGACAAACCCAACGTCGTCGTTACCTGTGAACCGATCACTGCTACAGGGGGCACCGCACTCCTGCGCAGCTACCAAACAGGCCGGCGCCCACGCTGACGCAGGCACCGGCACTAAATTGATTCCCGCAGTCATGGTATGAGAGGCTTGCCACTCTCGACTGGCACCACGTGGCCGACATGCCGATACATGCAGATACCTCCCGGTGAACCGCAGTCCTTGTTGCTGTCGTCGCAATCGCTCTTGGTGCAGCTCCCCCCAGCCGACTTTGGCCAACAAACGCAAGTCTCACCCGAGCTGTAGCTGGATTCCAACTGCACGAGGGGCAGCACAGCCTCCGCCAACTCGAACGACACAAGGTACTCAGCGTTCACATAGAACGTGAACGAGATCCCGATGTCGCCCTCCACGATGCTCAAGGCACCCTCCACATCCTCCCCATTGAGCAAGCCGCTGAACGTTGGTCGCTCGATTTCGCTGAAACCGAACGCCAAGTCTCCAAGCTCCAGCGTTTCTTGCGGCGACGCGATGAACGTCAAGCTGTGCAGAACCCGATCATCAAGCACCATCGTGCTCCACGTCAAGGAGTGGTTCTCGTCGCGCTCCAGCTTCCTCGGTCTCCTCGAATGGCTGGGATGTCGGGGCAACGGCCCAGGGCTCGGGCAATGTGGTAAACGTCGCGGGTGTTATGTGCGGCTTCACGTACTGATAGTCGCTCGTACGAGTGAAGGTTTTGGCCGGTCCTCCGTTCTCCCCAAAGAACACCGTATACTGAAGCCGGCGAACCATCTCGTCGCCGCCTTCCTCGAAGTACAGCCAGTCCGTCCCGCTCCGGTAGTCGTTGATCCGGTTTGCCCAATGCATCGTACAATTCTGGTCGCCGACCTTAGCCGTCCGCCCGGAATCAGCGGCGTCCGCCACTCGTACGAGCCATGCCGGCGGCTTTCCTTCATGCCCAACCCAGCTCCGTAACAGCGCGCCGAACGGACAGACCTGCAGATGGCCGGACTCCTTCAAGCTCTCGACTTCGTCGCCGAGCACGATGTCGGCGCCGGCTTCCGGATCCAAGTCGTACGTCTTGGTCCGGCCGGTGCATAACCACTCGGTGACGCGGCCATCGTTGACCAGATAAACCAACACCGGATGGTCCGTTCGGTCCATCGGGAACAGCTCCATGCGCAACTGCCCCGGTGCCATGACGACTTTGGCACTTCCAATCTGCTTGGGCGGGTAGAGCTTCGTCCGCGACGCGCTCTGCTGAACCACAGTCACCTCGAAGGCAAGTTCCCCGGCAACTTTAAGCGCAGCCACGCACCTCTTAGGCGCGGAAATCTCGTCAGCCTCGGCGTAAGCGGGAACCGTACACAACTCGCTAACGCTCACCATTAATACAAGTGCGACACACAATCTTCTTGCCATATTCGCATCCTCTTTCGGTTTGTCCTGGCCAATACAGAAGGGCGCGAAACCGAAACGCGCCTCTACAGTGAGGTATTGGCATACCCGGAAGCAAAGACTGGCCAGCCCGCGCCCCTTTCGGGACGCGGCACCAGTCACGCATCTTGCTTCCAGAGAGAAATGCCAATTTTCACTGTAAGACGGTGGCCGAAGCCACGATCGTATTGTCTCGACGCCAAAACCCAGGCGTCATCTTCATTATCTCAGTCGCATACCTCCGAGCTTATAGAGCCGTAAGGAACCCTCTCTAAGACAATTGCAGGCCCCTTCACACACGAAACCTACCAGAAGCCCAGCGAGGAAGTCAACGCAGCGCATACAAGCAACCGGGCTACACGAAGCCTATCCGGGAGCGAGACGCCTTGCGTTTTGGGCGTTTTGCCGTTAGACAGGGTGGTTCGTAAGAATCCGCCCCAGACACCCGATACACACACTGGGGAGTGGACGCGAGACAGCTCGGCGCTGTCCAAGATAGACGCCGCGCCGACCAGCGGAAAATAGCGATTTACGTTAGTTGCAGCGCCGGTGACCGGCTCACGACTCGATGACGGCACCGGCATTTGGGAGACTCAGGCTCATGAACACTCGGCGCACGGTAACAATCGACGGTAATCAGGCAGCGGCACACGTAGCGCACAAGATGAGCGAGGTGATTGCGATCTATCCAATCACTCCGTCCTCGACCATGGGCGAATGGGCGGACGAGTGGTCAGCCGGCGGCCAGGCAAACCTCTGGGGTACGATCCCGCACGTGATGGAAATGCAGAGCGAGGGTGGCGCTTGCGCCGCCGTCCACGGCGCGGCTTCGACCGGCGCCCTGACCTGTACGTTCACGGCCTCGCAGGGCCTGCTGCTCATGATCCCGACGATGTTCAAGATGGCCGGCGAATTGCTGCCGACCGTCTTCCACATCTCCGCTCGCACCATCGCCGCCCACGCGCTGAGCATCTTCGGCGACCACAGCGACGTGATGGCCTGCCGATCGACCGGCTTCGGCATGTTGGCCTCGGGCTCGATCCAGGAAATCATGGACATGGCCACGATCTCTCATGCGGCGACGCTCGAGAGCCGCATCCCGTTCATGCACTTCTTCGACGGCTTCCGCAGCTCGCACGAGGTGTCGAAGATCGAGGAACTCACGCTGGACGACATGCGAGCCATGATCGACGAGCGGTTCATCACCGCCCACCGCGGCCGGGCCCTGACGCCGGATCGCCCGAGCTTACGCGGCTCGGCCCAGAACCCGGACGTCTTCTTCCAGGCTCGTGAGACGGTCAATCCGTTCTACAACAAGTGTCCCGAGATCGTCCAGAATGTGATGGACCGCTTCGCCAAGATCGTCGGCCGGCAGTATCACCTGTTCGACTACGTTGGGGCTCCCGACGCCGAGCGTGTCATCGTCATCATGGGTTCGGGCGCGGAGGCGGTCCACGAAACGGTCGACTACCTCAACGCCCACGGCGAAAAAGTCGGCCTGATCAAGGTCCGGCTGTATCGCCCATTCGTGGGAGCGGCATTCCTCAAAGCCCTGCCCGCGTCGGTTCAGTCGCTGGCCGTTCTCGACCGCACCAAGGAGCCGGGCGCCGAAGGCGAGCCTATGTACAAGGACGTCGTCACGGCCTTGGGGCAGGCTTGTGCCGGCGGCTGTCGGCCACCCAGCATCACGCGTGTCGTCGGTGGGCGCTACGGCCTGTCGAGCAAGGAATTCACGCCCGCCATGATCAAGGCGGTCTTCGACAACCTCAGCGCCGAGAAGCCCAAGACCGAGTTCACGGTGGGGATCAACGAGGACGTCACCAACACGAGCCTGGACTATGACCCGAGCTTCGTGATCGAGGGCGAGAAGGTCGTGCGGGCCATGTTCTACGGCCTCGGCTCGGACGGCACGGTCGGCGCCAACAAGAACTCGATCAAAATCATCGGCACCGAGACCGACAACTACGCGCAGGGCTACTTCGTATATGACTCGAAGAAGGCCGGCTCGATGACCGTCTCGCACCTGCGGTTCGGCCCCGACCAGATCCGCTCGACCTACCTGATCACCGCCTCCAACTTCGTGGCCTGCCACAACTGGGCCTTCCTCGAACGGTACGACATGCTCACCACCCTCCTCGAGGGCGGCACATTCCTGCTCAACAGCCCCTTCCCGCAAGAGGAGACCTGGGACCGTCTGCCGCGCAAGGTCCAACAGGACATCATTGACAAGGGTATCAAGCTCTTCGCGATCAACGCCTTCGACGTCGCCAAGGAAACCGGGATGGGCGCCCGCGTGAACACCATCATGCAGACGTGCTTCTTCGCGATCTCCGGCGTACTGCCCAAGGACGAGGCCATCGACAAGATCAAGGCCGCCATCAAAAAGGACTATGGCCGCAAGGGCGAGGATGTCGTCAAGAAGAACTGGAACGCGGTCGATCAGTCGCTGGCCAATCTCTACGAGATTCCCGTGCCCGCCGAGGCCACCAGCACGATCGATATGCGGCCGGCGGTGCCCGAGGAGGCACCCGAGTTCGTCAAGGAAGTGCTGGGGCCGATGATGGTCTTCCAGGGCGATAGCCTGCCCACCAGCAAGCTGCCCAACGACGGCACCTTCCCAACCAACACGACCCAATGGGAGAAGCGCAACATCGCTCTCGAGATCCCCGTCTGGGATTCGGAAATCTGCATCCAGTGCGGCAAGTGCGCCTTCGTCTGCCCGCACGCGGCCATCCGACTCAAGGCCTACGACACCAACCTCGCCGGTGGCGCGCCCGCGACCTTCAAGTCGGTCCCCTACACGGGCACCGAGTTCGAGAACTACTACATGACCGTGCAGGTCGCCCCGGAAGACTGCACCGGCTGCGGAATGTGTATCGAGGCCTGCCCGGCCAAGAACAAGAAGAGCCCCGACCGCAAGGCCATCAACATGGACTTCCAGCCGCCGTTGCGGGACGCCGAGCGCGACAACTACACCTTCTTCCTGAGCCTGCCAGAGACCGACCGCGACAAGCTCAAGATAAACACCGTCAAGGGCTCGCAGTACTTGCAGCCCCTCTTCGAGTACTCCGGAGCGTGCGCCGCCTGTGGCGAAACCCCCTACGTCAAGCTCCTGACCCAGCTCTTCGGCGATCGGGCCATCATCTCGAACGCCACCGGCTGCTCGTCGATTTACGGCGGCAATCTGCCGACCGCACCATGGGTGGTCAACGGCTCAGGCCACGGCCCCGCCTGGTGCAATTCGCTCTTCGAGGACAACGCCGAGTTCGGCTTCGGCTACCGGCTCACGATCGACAAGCACGCCGAGTACGCGGCCGAACTGGTCACCAAGATGCGTGACAGCGTTGGCGGCGAGTTGGCCGATGGGCTGCTGGGCGCCGTGCAAACGACCGACGCCGGCATCAACGCCCAGCGCGAGCGCGTCGCAGTGCTCAAGGAAAAACTGGCCGGTAGCACCGAGCCGGACGCCAAGCGGCTGCTCGAAACCGCCGACATGCTGGTCAAGAAGAGCGTCTGGATCCTCGGCGGCGACGGGTGGGCCTACGACATCGGCTACGGCGGTCTGGATCACGTTCTGGCCAGCGGGCGCAACGTGAACGTCCTGGTTCTCGATACCGAGGTGTACTCGAACACGGGCGGCCAGTGCTCGAAGTCCACGCCGCGCGGGGCGGTCGCCAAGTTCGCTGCCGGCGGTAAGCCTATGGGCAAGAAGGACTTAGGCATGATCGCCATGACCTACGGCAACATCTATGTGGCAGCCGTGGCGATGGGAGCCAAGGACGCCCAGACGGTCAAGGCCTTCATTGAGGCCGAAGCTTATGAAGGCCCATCGCTGATCATCGCCTACAGCCATTGCATCGCTCACGGCATCAACATGCGGACCGGGCTGACAACGCAGAAGCAGGCCGTCGAGTGTGGAGCATTCCCGTTGTATCGCTACAACCCCGATCTGGTCGATCAGGGCAAGAACCCACTCCAACTCGACTCGAAGAAGCCCACGCTGCCGTACGAGGACTATGCTTACAAGCAGACGCGCTTCAAGATGCTCACGAAGACTCGCCCCGAAGCCGCCAAGGAACTCTTGGAGCTAGGCAGACAAGACATCGAGCGACGCTGGAGCCGCTACGAATACCTCGCCGCCCAGGTTATTCCAGCTCCCGGCGATGGCGGCGCATAGAATCGGGCAACAAGAGAACTCGACATGCAACTGTGGGAGTACTAGTGATGGATCTCTCGACCTCGTATCTTGGGCTGAAACTGAAGAACCCCCTCGTTCCCGGCGCGGGCCCGCTCACGGCGAAGCTCGAATCGATTAAACAGCTCGAAGATGCCGGCGCGGCCGCGATCGTGCTCAGCTCGCTCTTCGAGGAGCAAATCTCACACGAAGCCGATGAGTTGGAGTATTTCCTTGAGAGCGGCGCGGAGAGCTTCGCCGAGGCCCTCTCCTACTTTCCCCACGCCGACTCCTTTCACAGCGGCCCCGACGAGTACCTTGCCTACATCGCCAACGTCAAGCGTTCGGTTGACATTCCCGTAATCGCCAGTCTGAACGGCAAGACCATCGGCGGCTGGACAGAGTACGCCCGGAGCATCCAGGAAGCCGGCGCCGACGCGATCGAGTTGAACGTCTACTTCCTGGCCGCCAACACCAAGCTGACGGGCCGGGCCGTCGAGGGCTTGCATGAAGACATCCTCAAGGCCGTGAAGAACGTCGTGAGCATCCCCGTGGCCCTGAAGATCAGCCCGTTCTTCAGCGGCCTGTCCGCAACCGCCGCCCAGCTTGACGCGGCGGGCGCCGACGCGCTGGTGTTGTTCAACCGCTTTTACCAGCCCGACATCGACCTGGACGCGCTCGAAGTCGTCCCCAAGATCAAGCTCAGCACCAGCAGCGACCTGCTTCTGCCGCTCCGCTGGATCGCCATTCTGCACGGACGCCTGGAGTGCGGCTTGGCCGCCAGCTCCGGCATCTGGAGCGGCGAGGATGCCCTGAAAGCACTCATGGCGGGCGCCGACGCAGTCCAGCTCTGCTCGGTGCTGCTCAACCGCGGCCCGAGCGGACTGACCACCATCCTCGGAGACATGCGGGCCTGGATGGAGAAGAAAGAATACGAGTCCGTCGAGCAATTGAAGGGCAGTATGAGTCAGAAATCGTGCCCCGAGCCGGCGGCCTTTGAACGCGCCAACTACATGGCCGCGCTTCATTCGTTCGACTAGGCGCCGCCCACCGGCCGCGGGCGGCAAGGCTCCGCTTGCGAAGCGGCGCTGAACGTGCCAAGATAGCTGCGCGACTGGTCGCAGGGAGGTAGGACATGTCTACTGGAGACCCATCAGCGCGTCAGCATCTGGCCCGCGCGGTCGAACGACAAATGCGCCATTGGGAGTTGGCCCGCGCTCAGCGTCCCGCGCCCGCATCCGGCGGCGACGACGATCACGCCGGCCCCTTCGTCACGATCTCCCGACTGGTCGGCGCCGGCGGCTTCGACATCGCCACGCAACTCGCCGAGCGACTCACCTGGCCGATCTTCGACCGCCAGATACTCCAGACGATGGCCAACGACGACCTAGTCCGTACGCGGCTCTACGAGCAGATGGACGAGCGCGACATGAGCTGGCTCGATAGCGCCGTGCGCTGGCTGATCCGTGGCGAACTGAACAAGGACGATTACTTCCGCCGCCTCTCCGAGACCGTTCTGACCATCGCCCGGCAAGGGTCGGCGATCTTCGTTGGCCGCGGCGCGGATCTCATTCTGCGCTCCACCGCCGGCCTGCGTGTCTCTATTGTCGCCCCCCGCGAGCAGCGCATCGCCACGCTGGCCGAGCGCCACGGCAGCGCACACGCCGAGGCCGAGGTCGAGCTCGAACGCATCGACCACGAACGTAGAGAGTTCGTGCGCCAGTACTTCGGCAAGGGTGCCGACGATCCCGCCCGCTACGACGTGGTCCTAAACAGCGCCCGGCTTACGGAGACGCAATCGGTGGAGGTCATCCTGGCCGTTCTGCGCACGTGCGAGCTGATCCCATAGCCGCCCCACCACTGCGATCGGCCTGATTCAATCGGCGACACCCCCGGCCCCCCTCATTTCGGCATCGGCTACTTGGACTCGTCCCGCTGGTCGGCGGGCGGAGTTTCGTCTTCCTTCTTGGCAACTGGCTCATCGCTTAGGCGCTCACGCTCGGGCGGAGCAGCCAGCCGTTCAGCTTTGGTATCGGCGTTGCGATCCATCTCATCCGTCACGTCGTGCAGTCCGCGTTTGAACTCCTTGAAGGAGCGCCCCAGCGAGCGGGCCACTTCCGGCAACCGATTGCCGAACAGCAGCAGCGCCACCACTCCGACAACCAGCCAGTGAAACGGGCTAAAACCACCAAAAGCCAGCAACGGCTGGCACAGCGGGCCAATATCGCCCATAGCGCCCTGTCCTTCCAAGTGTTATGGCATCCGCACGGCCGACATGCCGACGACCAATCACTGCCAGTATTATGGATCAACCCCCGTCAACTGTCAAAAACGATCCGCGGGGCTCGGCCGAGGCATTCTTCAATGCTCTGGAGATGTTCTTGGGCTGACAGTCCTGGAATGGGCTTCGTGAACTCCTTTGAGGTGGATGGTAGGCTCGAGTACGATGAGGGCGGAATCCAGGGAAACCCAGGTTACAGAGTGTGTTCCAGGAGCGATGACAGGGGCCAGGGCAATGACGACTCGTCTGACCACGATT